>CAZZDI010000165.1:0-6154 GCA_964653155.1 uncultured Flavobacteriaceae bacterium
TTTTGATAAAGTTAATGGAGACGGTACTTTAGAGATAAAATTAACAAAAAAATAATATATATAGCAGCCAAAAGAGATGTATCATTTACTCTCTCTTTTGGCTTTTTTATTTCCTTTATGTTAATATGTGTGGGTTTAAATGGAATAAAAAACATACTTTTTTACAAATGGCGAAAAGTTGTTAAAGGTAGTAGTTCAGATAGATTTTAAGCCTTAAATAAAAATGGTAGTATCTCACTAACTGTGTAAGTTGAAAAGTTATTCTGAAAAATTTTTGAGCCTCCAAAGCTCAAAAAAATTTTTCGGAAATAACTTTTTACTATTTTTAAACTTTATACAGTTATGATCGACAAAGAAGCATTATTAAACAACAAGGATTTCTACAAGTCCTTTAAGAATGGGGAAGATTTAACATCATTCTTCAAAGCTATGCATAAACGAGCGGTAGAACACATGCTTGAAGCCGAACTGGATGCGCATCTTGACAACCAGAAACACGAAAGAACCAAAGAAGGAAATTACCGTAACGGCCACGGAATTAAGAAAATAAAATCCTCTTTTGGAGAAAGTGAAATTAAAGTTCCAAGAGACCGAGACGGCAGTTTTGAACCTGCTTTAGTTCCTAAAAAACAAAATATCATTGATGGTTTAGAGAACATTATTATCTCGTTTTATGCCAAAGGAATGAGCGTAAGTGACATTGAAGAACAGATTCGTGAAATGTATGATTTTGATATTTCTACTTCCACTATTTCAAGAATTACCAACGCAGTTTCCAGCGAAGCTATTGCTTGGCAAAACCGACCGTTAGAGGATTTATACCTTATTGTTTGGATGGATGGAATTGTTTTTAAAGTTCGTGAAAACTCTAAAGTCATCAATAAAACCGTTTATTTAGCCGTTGGTTTAAATCGTGATGGAAAGAAGGAAGTCTTAGGAATGTGGCTCGGGAAAAACGAAAGCTCAAGTTTTTGGATGAATGTTTTAACCGATTTAAAAGCACGTGGTGTGGAAGATATTTTGATTACAGCGACAGATAATCTCAATGGTTTCACCAATACGATTCGTTCTGTTTTTCCAGAATCTCAAACCCAAATATGCGTAGTTCATCAGATTAGAAACGCTTGCAAATATGTAGTTTGGAAAGACAGAAAAGAATTTTCCGCCGACATGAAACACATCTACACCGCCCCAAACAAACAAGCTGCAGAACAAGCTTTGAATGATTTTGCTGCAAAATGGGAAAGTAAATACCTTTATGCTTTTCAATCCTGGAGAAATAATTGGGATGATTTAACCGTTTTTTTAGAGTTCCCTCTCGAGATTAGAAAATCATTTACACCACAAATTTAATTGAGAATTTGAATGGTAAAATACGCAAATACACTAAAAGCAAAATGTCATTTCCAACAGATGATGCCGTAATGAAATCAGTATATCTCGCCCTAAATGAAGCCACTAAAAAATGGACCATGCCTATTCATAATTGGGGACTTGTTTTAAGCCAATTTATGATTATATTTGAAAAAAGGCTCAGATTATAAAATCCAAGCCCTAACTTTTTAACTTACACACTTGATGGGATAGTGTCAACTGTAATTTTTATTTGCATATCCATTTTATCTATGTCGTTCATAACTACAGTTATATTTAAACCAAGTATGGCAGATTTATTAAACAACTGGCTTAAAAGCATTCCTAGGAATTTTGCTATGGCTTTTCCTTTACAAGTTTTTAATTGCTGGACCGTTAGTTAATTTTATTTTCAGAAAATTATTTCCTGTCGGAACCATTACCATGCCTGAATAAATAAATTATTTCTTTCGTTCTAAAAGTACTCTTCATATAAAATCTGTATTCGTTAATGATACAGATTTTTTTATTGAATGAATTTTGAAAAGATCTTATCACTTAACCATAAACTTTCTACAAAAAAAATACACTATTTTTGATGTTTTGAAGTTATCTTTACATGAAACAGTTTTTTTGTTTGTTGTGGTGTTTGTTGTTTTTTGCTGTGGGTACAGCACAGGAACGCAATTCATTATATCAAACAAAAAAAATCATCACCGATTCTATCGCCCAAAAAATAATTTTAGACAGTGTTGCGGTCAACAATACGTATTTTAAAATTGTCAACAGTCAAGGATTTCCCGTTGATACGCTTTGTTATAAAATAGATTACAAATCGGCAACTTTAACGTTAGAGCCATTGAATGATACGCTAACGGTTTCGTACTTAAATTATCCCGATTTTTTAACCCGAACCTATGCGTTGTACGACACCAAACGCATTGTTCCGAATAAAGACGGAGCTTATATTTTCTCGGTTCCCGAAAAACAAGCCACTACTTTCACTCCTTTTGATGGCTTAAATACCAACGGAAGTATTTCGCGCGGCATCACCGTAGGAAACAATCAAAACTTGGTAACCAATTCCAACCTCGATTTGCAGATTGTGGGTAATCTATCTGATAAAGTTCAAATACGCGCCTCGTTGCAAGACAGTAACGTTCCTTTGCAGAACGGCGGATATTCGCAAAAAATGGATGAATTCGATCAGATTTTCATGGAACTTTTTTCGACTAATTGGAGCATTAAAGCGGGCGATATCTTTTTAGAAAACAGAACTTCACGATTTTTAAATTTCAACAAAAAAGTGCAGGGAATTTCTGGTTCAATAAAGTTTGAAAACGAAAAAAGCAAAACCACCATTGAAACCGCAGCCGCATTGGTGCGCGGGCAATATGCCAAAAGCGAATTTGTAGGTCAGGAAGGCAATCAGGGTCCGTATAAATTAAAAGGCAGCAACAACCAACTCTATATTTTGATTATTTCGGGATCGGAATCGGTTTATGTTAACGGACGAAAACTCACTCGAGGCGAACAAAACGATTATGTAATTGATTACAATTCGGGCGAAATTCGCTTTACCACTCTTTTTCCAATCACTTCGGATATGCGCATTGTGGTAGAATATCAATATACCGACAGAAATTATTCTCGATTTTTAGGTTATGGCGGTATAAAACACGAACGCGAAAAATGGAATATTGCAGGATACGTTTACACCGAAACCGATATTAAAAATCAGCCTGTTCAGCAAAATCTAAATAAAGAACAAGTCGATATTCTTAAACAAGCAGGCGATAGTTTATCATTAATGATGGCTCCGTCTGCCTATCCCGACACGTATTCAGAAAACAAAACGCTATACAAAAAAGTCAACCAAAACGGGTACGAGTTCTATCAGTATTCCAACACGCCAACCGATACTTTATACATGGTTTCGTTTAGTTATGTGGGTGCGGGCAACGGCGATTATCGTTTGGCAAATTCATCGGGAATTGGAAAAATTTATGAATTTACAGAACCTGTAAACGGAATAAAACAAGGCGAATACGATCCGCTGATTCAATTAATCGCTCCTACACGACTGACTTTAGCGACTGTGTTAGGACAATACAAACCCAAAGATTTTACTCAAATAGATTTTGAAGTAGGATTTAGCAACCACGATGAAAACTTATTTTCGCCCATTAACGATAATGATAACAAAGGAATTGCCGCCAGTGTAAATGCTACGCATAGGGTTTTAAACAATAAATGGAAGGTTGATGTTTTTGGAAATGTGCAGTTGGTAACCGAAAATTTTAAGACCATTGAACGTTTGTATTCCATAGAATTTGATCGGGATTGGAATGTTTCAAACACGTTTGGAAACCAATCAATGCTTACCGTTGGATCTAAAGTTTCGCCAAACGACAATAGTTTTTTCACCTATCAATACAGTCGATTAGAGTACAGCAACAGCTACATTGGGCACAAACAATCGTTAATTGGTAATTATCTGTATAAAAACTTCAACCTGAATACCAACACCAGTTTTTTATCGGCAAAAGGCAGTGTTTACAACACCAATTTTATTCGAAGTAAAACACAGGCAGTTTACATAAAAGATAAAAATTGGGCAGGTTCACGTTTAGATTTAGAAAATTATCAGGTAAAAGATGTTGCCACACAGCAGTTTCAAACCTTATCACAAAAATACGCACAAATTGATGCCTTTGTAGGTCGTGGCGACACGTTAAAAACTTATGTAGAATTGGGTTATACCTATCGGGTAAACGATTCGTTGCAAAATAATGTGTTGCGAAATGTTTCAAACGCGCATTCGTTGTATGTAAAATCGCAATTGTTTAAAACCCAAACCAGCGATTTATCTGTTTACGCCAATTATCGCCGATTAAAATATACCGATACCGGTTTGGTAGAGCCTACGCTGAATTCACGCATTGCATACAACGATCGCTATTTAAAAAACCTGATACAAACCAATACTATCTATGAAACCTCATCGGGTGCTGTGGCGCAACAAGAATTTACCTATATTAAGGTTGATGCAGGTTTGGGAACCCACATGTGGAACGATTATAACGGCAACGGAATTCAGGAATTAGAAGAATTTGAAATTGCACCTTACCCCGATTTGGCTGAATATGTGCGGATGTTTTTACCGAATCAGAGTTTTGTAAAAACGCATCAAACCAAGTTAACGCAGGTTTTTAATTTTAATTTCAGCACTTGGCAGAACGAAAGCGGTTTTAAGAAGTTTGCCAGTCAGTTTCATTTGCAATCGTCTTTTATTATCGATCGAAGTATTTTGAGAGATGGAAACGGAATTGCATGGAACCCGTTTGGATCTTCATCGGAAGAATTGGTTGCAGAAAATTCAAATATTCGTAATTCGATTTATTTCAACCGCGGAAAACAAAAATACACCACCATTTATTCGTTAATAAACAATCGAGCAAAAAACCTGATGAATTTTGGAAGTTTAGACAATAAAATCACCACACACCAAATACAGTTTCAGCATTTATTGAACAAGTGGTGGTTGGTGCAGTTAACCAATAAATTTGATAAGGTTGAAAGTATTTCAGAAAACTACGGATCTAAAAATTACCTGCTGAATAATTTAAGCGTTAATCCTAAAATTAGTTATCTGTTTTCGCAAAATGCCCGCGTAGAATTATTTTACGAATGGAAAGATAAAGAAAATATTCAAGGCGATTTAGAAACCTTGCAACAACACCGCATTGGAACTGCTTTTAACTGGAGTACCTCGCAAAAATTTACATTTAACGGCGAATTTTCGCTTTACAACAACAAATTCTCAGGTAATCCTTTATCGGCAGTAGCGTATCAAATGTTAGAAGGGTTACAGCCAGGCAAAAACATTACGTGGCGCTTGCTTTTCCAAAGAAATTTAACCAAGTATTTAGATGCAAACATAAGCTATCAAGGTAGAACCAGCGAAACCGCAAAAACAATTCATACCGGAAGCATACAATTACGTGCGTTTTTTTAAAAAAATGATTATATTTGTTACTTAATTTGAATAAAAAATCATGAAAAAAATAACAATTATTGCATTGTTTGCTGCTTTTGGAATGGTTTCTTGTAAAGATACCAAAGCAGATGCAACTCCAACAACTACAGAAGCAACCACAGATGCTACATCGGCTGACAGCCATGCAGGTCACGATCATTCAGCTCACGACGGACACGATCACAGTGGACACGACCATGGAACTACAACAGAGGTTGCAGAAGGTATGAATCCACCACACGGGCAACCAGGTCACCGTTGCGACATTGCTGTAGGAGCACCTTTAAACTCGCCAGCGGGTCAAGCAGCACCACAAAATACTGCGGCACCAGCTAACCAAGGAGGGTTTTTAGGAAGTGGCGAAACAGCAGCTCCGGCAGCTCAACAACAAGCACCAGCAGCTCAACAAACTGCACCAGGTATGCAAGGAAAACCAAACCCTGCACACGGACTTCCAGGTCACCGTTGCGATATTCAAGTGGGGCAACCATTACCGTAATTTAGTTTTAGATAATAGAAGTTAGATATTAGACAAACCTGCAAGATTTTGAAAATCTTGCAGGTTTTTTATTTTCTATTTAAGCGGCTTGATTCTGGTCAGTAACCATACGTTGTCATTCATTCTGATAGTTATCGGAACGAAGCGATAGCGGAGTGAGGAATCTTTGAAAATAGTTAAATATCAGAACTAACTTTTAAATTATTACGTCACTTCGAGTAGCGTAATAAAATGAAGCGTATCGAGAAGTTTCACCTTCTAAC
>CAZZDI010000166.1:0-6122 GCA_964653155.1 uncultured Flavobacteriaceae bacterium
TCGCCAGCTTTTCCCCTGTTATAAAGGTTTAATACTTCGTTTCGCGTAAACGCAAAGGTTTTTTTGTAGTTGAGGTCAATTTCAAAATGCGAAATAACGGTGTTGATGTGGTTATCCATTTCGCCATCTTCGGTATCTTCAATAATGGGTCTAAAATAGCCTACTTTGGCCGTTTTGCCCAGAAGCATACGCATTAAACCAAGTACAACAACCGATTTTCCGCTGTTGGGTTCTAGGGTGGCAACATAAATTCCTTTGCTCATTTTTTTAGTTTTTATTTGAAAACAACATTTTATTTAACTTGTTGTTGCAAAATTAGCTTGTGCGTTTTGGGTTATTAATGATAAATATCATACTTGTGCTTAATTAGAGGTTAAATCCCTAAAAAGAGACTCCAAACTGGCATTTTTTTGGTTGAGCTGAAGGATTTTCAATTGGTTGTCGTGCGCAAAATCGAACACGTGCGAGCGCATATCTTCTTCGGTTTTAAAGGTGATTTCGTAAACAAAACCATGGGTGTTCGCGACTTGTTTTACTTTTGGTAATTTAAGCAAAAAGGCATCTTCAACCCGATAATCGAACTCTACAATCACCACTTGTTCTTTTTCGTCGCGTAAATCTTTCAGTTTTTTGTCGGCCACAATTTCACCTTTATTAATAATGATAACGCGGTTGCACATGGCCTCGACCTCCTGCATGATATGGGTGGAAAGGAAAACGGTTTTTGTTTTTCCGATGGATTTTATCAAATTCCTAATATCGATAAGTTGGTTTGGGTCGAGTCCTGTGGTGGGTTCATCTAAAATCAATACATCAGGGTCGTGCAACAATGCATTGGCCAAACCTACCCGTTGGCGATAGCCTTTTGAAAGCTGACCAATTTTTTTGTGGGCTTCGGGAGTGAGCCCGGTGAGTTCAATCACTTCTTCAATGCGGTGTTTGTTCACGCCGTAAATATTCGCGTTAAATGCCAAGTACTCCTTTATATATAAATCTAAATAAAGCGGATTGTGTTCCGGCAAGTAGCCCACGCTTTGCTGTACCTGTTTGGCGTTTTGGGTCACATCGTGTCCGTTCACTTTGGTTTCTCCGGCATCGGCATTCAGGTAAGTGGTCAAAATTTTCATCATGGTCGATTTTCCGGCACCGTTTGGCCCCAAAAAACCAACTATTTCTGGTTTTTCAACCGTAAAGGACACATTGTTCAAGGCTTTTTGTTTTCCGTATAATTTTGAAACGCCAGCTACTTCAATAGACATATTTAAAATTGTTTCTTCAAAAATAATGATTATCTAATGCAAAGTAGCGTTTACCTAAAAATCTTTAAAACTTTTGAAAAAAATGAAAAAAAGATTTTATTGAGTTTTTATTTCTTAAAATAATATTTACTTTAGCGGCGTAATTATGACAACAACAGTATATTATACATATTTTAACAACTATTTCTTTTTTAGCGGAAGAAACGAGGCGTTGTATGTATAATTTATAAGCATAAATTTGAATATGAGTCTCGATGAAAATCGGGACTTTTTTTTGTCAACAAGTGGTTGAAATCATTAAATCTGAATATTAAAAACAAATAAAAGAAAACTGTGATAAAAACGGTGGCCATACAGGGAATTAAAGGGTCTTTTCATCATATTGTGTCGCAGCAATTTTTTGAAAAACCGGTAGATTGTATCGATTGTTTAACCTTCGATAGGGTAGTGGATTCTTTGATGACGGGCGAGAGCGATGCCGGAATTATGGCACTCGAAAATTCTATTGCAGGCTCAATAATCCCCAATTATGCGCTTATTGACAAGTTTAAGTTGCATATTGTGGGCGAGCATTATTTGGATATTCAGCACAACTTAATGGCATGGCCCGGGCAAAGTATAGACGATATTAAAGAAGTGTATTCGCATCCTATGGCTTTGTTGCAGTGTAAGGAGTTTTTTAAACAGCATCCGCACATTAAATTGGTTGAGGATAAGGATACCGCCGAAGTGGGCGAACGCATCCGAAAGCAAGAATTAAAAGGCATCGGTGCCATTGCCAGTGTCACCGCCGCCGAGATTTTCGAGTTGGATATTTTAGCGCATAGCATCCAAACCATTAAGCACAACGAAACCCGTTTTGTGATTGTAAAACGCGAAAATTCTGAAGTGCCCGAAAACGAAATCAACAAAGCATCGGTGAAGTTTGAGGCCAACCACAAGCGTGGTAGTTTAGCGGCTATTTTGAACGTAATGAGCGATTGCCGATTGAATTTAACTAAAATCCAATCGTTGCCCATTGTCGAGACACCGTGGAAATACGCCTTTTTTGTTGATGTAACATTTGAAACGTACAACGATTTTAAAAAAGCAAAATCGTTGATAGATATAATGGCCGAAGGCTTTAAAGTTTTAGGTGAATATAAAAACGCCAAGTTATGATAGAGGTAGCTAACCGGTTACAAACCGTTGAGGAATACTACTTTTCTAAAAAGTTAAGGGAAGTAAATTTGCTGATTGCAAACGGTAAGCCCGTAATCAATTTAGGTATTGGTAGCCCCGATTTACAACCGCCGCAAAAGGTGATTGATGCGATAATGGAAAGTTTTAAAAATCCTGCCGCGCACAAATACCAAAGCTACCAAGGTTTGCCGGAGTTGAGGGATGCCATGGCCAAATTCTACAAACTGAACTTTTCGGTGAATTTGAGCCCGGCTACCGAAATACTGCCTTTAATGGGCAGCAAGGAAGGCATTATGCACATTTCCATGGCTTATTTAAATGAAGGCGATGAGGTGTTGATTCCTAATCCGGGATACCCCACCTACCAATCGGTAACGAAATTGGTGGGAGCCAAAGGTGTTTTGTATGAATTGGACGAAGCCAATAATTGGCTGCCCGATTTCGAAGCTTTGGAAAAACAAGATTTAAGCAAAGTGAAGTTGATGTGGGTAAACTACCCACACATGCCAACAGGCGCCAACCCAACCGAAACCTTGTTTGAAGATTTGGTAGCTTTCGGGAAGCGAAACCATATTTTAATTGTAAACGATAACCCGTACAGCTTCATTTTGAACAATTCGCCTAAAAGTATTTTAAGTGTTGAAGGCGCCAAAGAGGTTTGTTTAGAGCTTAATTCGTTGAGCAAAACCTTCAATATGGCTGGCTGGCGTGTAGGTATGGTGGTTGGCGATAGCACCCATATCAGCAATATTTTAAAAGTAAAAAGTAATATGGACTCGGGTATGTTTTACGGCATACAAAAAGGCGCGATTGAGGCTTTAAAATGTTCAAACATGTGGTTTGCCACGTTGAACAATGTGTACCAAGAGCGTCGTCAATTGGTTTGGAAACTGGCCGATGCACTTAATTGTACCTACGACAAAAATGCTTCCGGATTGTTTGTTTGGGCCAAGTTACCGGCATATTTAAAGTCTGAAGAATTTATAGATTTGGTGTTAAAGGATAACCACATTTTTATTACACCGGGAACCATTTTCGGAACAAAAGGCGAGGGCTACATTAGGTTTTCGTTATGTGCCCCAACCGAAGTTTTGGAAGAAGCTATTGAAAGAGTGTCGTAAAGTTTGCGGTATTCAGTTTGCGGTCTCAGTCACAGTAAGCAGTATTTAAGATGGTATTTAAAAAAGAAGTAAAAACAAAAATAACACACCCGAGTAAGAGTTCCCCCTTTGGGGGCTAGGGGGCTTATTATGAAAAATATATACGCAATAGGAGTAGGATTAATTGGCGGAAGCTTGGCTATCGACATCAAAAAGAATGACCCGAGTGTGGTGATTCACGGTGTGAGCAGAAAGGAATCGACGCTAGATGAAGCTTTGCGACTGAAGCTTATCGATAAAAAAGCGACTCTGGATGACATAGAGCATGCCGATTTGGTAATCATCTCCATTCCTGTTGACGCCACGGTTAAATTGTTGCCAACGATTTTGGATAAAATCCCAGATACTTGTTTGGTGGTCGATGCGGGGTCAACAAAAGTAGATATTTGCAGAGCCGTTGAAAACCACCCAAAACGAAGAAACTTTTTGGCGATGCATCCCATTGCGGGAACCGAGCATTCGGGGCCAAGCGCAGCCATGGAAGGGTTGTTCGTTGGAAAGACCAATATAGTTTGCGAGGTTGAAAAAACCACTTTCAAACTACAGGAAAAGGCATTGAAATTATTCACCGATATCGGAATGCGCATCCGTTATATGAACCCAGAAGCACACGATAAACACATTGCTTACGTGTCGCACCTATCGCATATCAGTTCGTTTATGTTGGGCAAAACGGTTATCGATAAAGAAAAAAACGAACGTGATATTTTCGATATGGCGGGAAGTGGATTTGCATCAACGGTGCGTTTGGCAAAAAGTTCGCCCGAAATGTGGACGCCCATTTTCAGGCAAAATAAAACGAACGTTATCGAAACTTTAGATGAGTACATCTCTAATCTATCGCATTTTAAGGCAATGATGGAACAAGATGATTTTGAAGGCGTTTTTAACGAAATGAAAGACACCAATCATATAAAAGATATTTTAAACGGAATACATTAACAGCAAATACCAATTTTAAAATCCTAAATTCCAACCGGTATTTTGGGATTTGGAATTTAAAAATTGAATTTTTATTAGAATTATGGAAAACACAAAAGAAATGAGAGCATGGTTGGATGATTTAAAACTAGATCATCCCTTAGTAGTAGCAGGGCCATGTAGCGCCGAAACCGAAGAGCAGGTTTTAAAAATAGCCCACGAGCTAAAAGATACCGATGTAAACTATTTTAGAGCCGGTATCTGGAAACCTAGAACCCGCCCAGGAAATTTTGAAGGCGTTGGAGCATTAGGATTGAAGTGGTTGCAAAAAGTAAAGGCCGAAACCGGTATGAAAGTGTGCACCGAGGTGGCCAATGCAGCACACGTAAAATTGGCTTTAGAGCACGATATCGATATGCTTTGGATTGGAGCACGTTCAACCGTGAGCCCGTTCATTATGCAAGAAATCGCCGATGCGCTTGAAGGTACCGATAAGCCTGTGTTGATTAAAAACCCAGTAAACCCAGATTTATCTTTGTGGTTGGGTGGTATTGAAAGAATTTACTCTTCTGGAGTTAAAAATATTGGAGCCATCCACAGAGGATTCTCTACCTACGAAAAAACAAAATACAGAAACAACCCAGAGTGGCAATTGGCTATCGAGTTTCAAAATAAATACCCAGATATTCCTTTAATTAACGATCCGTCGCACATTACAGGAAAGCGCGATATGATTTTTGATGTATCGCAAACGGCATTGGATTTGAATTTCGATGGATTGATGATTGAAACCCACTACGATCCAGATAACGCTTGGAGTGATGCTTCACAGCAGGTAACACCAAAAGCTTTGGTTCAGATCATGAAAGATTTGAAAATTAGAAAAGAGACTGATTCTGAAGCAGACTACAATAAAGCTTTAGGGCTTTTAAGAGCACAGATTGATGTGGTTGATAACCAAATTATTGATTTGTTGGGCAAACGCATGAAAGCTGCCGATGGTATTGGAGCCCTTAAAAAGGAGAAAAACGTAGCGGTTTTACAATCGAAACGTTGGAACGAAATTTTAGGTAAAATGGTATTGGAAGGTGAGCAGCATGGTTTAAGTGAAGAGTTCATTTTAAAAATGTTTAAAGCCATTCACCAAGAATCTATCAATCACCAGGAGAAGATTATTAACGGATAATAATCTCTGCAAAACCAAAAAGAGGCTGTCTGAGAAGGCAGTCTTTTTTTTTTTTACAATTCATTGTGCTAATGGCTAACTTTACGAATGAGCAAAAAAGTAGTATTCAAGAGTTGCCGCCAGGAGCAGTAGAGCTTACTGCCTCGGGGTTATGATGGCCCGATACCAAGCCCAAAACAGTAAAGTCTGCCCACTAAGGAGCATGTGCCATAAATACAAAGATAACCGTATTATTGAACGTAACCACAACTTGATAAGGTTGAAAACTCAAGCCAAAACACTGCTTACAAGTGAAGAAGGCGTTAAAAAACCTAAGCAACGTTGCCATGGTGTTGAGGCTGTTTTTGGAAACATCAAAAAAAACATGAACTTCAAAGAAATAACGTGAACACAAAAAAGAAAATCGCCTAAAAA
>CAZZDI010000167.1:0-5922 GCA_964653155.1 uncultured Flavobacteriaceae bacterium
AGAATTAGACAAAAATTTAGGGCTTAGTGATCGCCTACTTATCATATACTTAACGCTATCATTAATTGGCAAAACATTAAAACCTCTAAAATCTTGTTTTATTTCTTGTTACTGTGTAAATTTATATCTCCAAAAAATTTACGGCTATGTTTTCTAGAACAAATATTGAAGATAAACTTGAAGAATATCGTGAAAACCGTATTGATTCACAGGATATTATGAATGAAGTGGAAAAAGTCTTCTTAGAAAACGAAAATGCCCGTACGGCAATATCCGCTAAGCTAATCAAAAAACCTTCAGAAGTTGAAAACAACTTTAATTTCAATTTACTCCAATCTGAACACATTTTTCATATAGATGACATACAAGGCCTCTGTATAAATTATCGCCTTCGTTTTTTAGATTCTCATTACTTTAAAGGCGATTTTCCCGAAGAAGCTATTTCTGAAATTAGAAATCTTGAAAAAACCCATGATACGGTTTTAGATAATTTTAAAATTATTGCCCCAGCAAAACTCCTAAAGCTCGAAAACGCTGATGATCCGTTGCTTTTTGCTCCAATGGGAAATGGGTATTATTACCTTATTCACAAATGGGGAAAAGACCTGCATCCTTTTAGAAAATTATTGATGTGGCCCTATAAAAGCCTAGATAATTTGGTTTTTATGGTAGCGTTGTTGAGCATATTTCTCACAGCCATCACCCCTATTTACTTGCTTACCCCAAATCCTGGCATTGGCGAATATTTATTTTTAGCCTTTTTCATTTTTATCGGAATGGGTGGTATGGTTATTCTCTATGGCTTTTCAAAAGGTAAAAACTTCAATGGGGCCATTTGGAAAAGCAAATATTACAATGCTTAAATCCTGTTTTAGATTAAAAAGACTAAGCAAAACAAATTTCCAGCAAAGTTCTTTAAAGCAGAATTAGTTTCTCCGCTTAAAAAGACAAACTTTAACATAATTACCTTAGATAAATTTATTTTTCTCACAGAATTTCCTGCTATCATTTCTGTAGCAAAAAACAGCGTTAACAGCCTTTATGCTTTCATTAATAATTAAAAGATTTAAACATCTTTATGTTTTTAACGTTTTATTAACCTGTCCTTTATTTAGAGCGAAAAAAGTAATTTTAAACAAAACCTTCGTAAACCCTTGTTTTTATTGGCTTCACAGCGATTAAAAGAAGTATTTGATTATTGTTTGTTTATACAACTGATTTTTATTACATTACGCGGAATACTAATTTTAACAAATTTATAACAATGAAAAGAGTTACCCTAATTCTATCCTTGTTCATTATCTGCTGTAGTTGGCACGGAAATGCACAAGTATTAAACGAAAGTTTTGACAATCCAACTTTCCCCTCAGGTTGGACCAACGAGTACGTTAACAAAACCGAAGACTGGAATATCGTTACAGGAAACCCGTTTGGCGCCACGCCTCACTCAGATCCCTACATGGCCGAATTTAGACATTCAAATTTCGGCGCTGTTACCAAAATGGTAACACCCTCATTAGACTTAAGCGCGGTAAACAATCCTCAACTTAATTTTTTCCTACTCAACTTACAAGTGGGTGTGGTGGACGACTTGCGCGTTTACTACAAAACCAGTGCTTCTGGTGCTTGGACCCAAATTGGCGCAAATTATAACTATGCCCATAATGAATGGACAGAAATAACTCTAAACCTTCCAAACAAATCTGCCGATTACTACATTGCCTTTGAAGGTACCTTCAATTTTGGTGGCGGTGTTGGGATAGACGATGTAACGGTTGCTGCCGGACCAACTTGTTTGGCACCCACCAATTTAAACGCTACAAACCGTACCACTACTTCGGCTTACCTAGAATGGGTTGAGCCAGGTACTGCTACAACTTGGAATATTGAATACGGACCTACAGGTTTTACGCCAGGAACAGGAACAATGGTTACTGATACCGATGGAACCCTAGGAGAAAACATTACAGGCTTATCTGCCAGCACTAGCTATGATTTTTATGTAAATGCCGACTGTGGCAGTGGCGATATTAGTGCCTGGGCAGGCCCCAAGCAGTTTACTACAACCTGCACCCCAGTTGCTTCCTTTCCCTGGACGGAAGATTTTGAAGGTGTTACCTCTCCAGATGTTCCTGAATGCTGGGCTGTGGTAGATAATAATGACGACGCCCGCACTTTTGAATCAGACGAAGGTTTTGGTGTAAATGAATCTTTCGCCGTTGGAATGTACACAGACTTTAACAACGGGAACAATGATGACTATTTAATACTACCTCCATTGAACTTAGATGGAAATCAAATGCTGACCTTTTACACTTTGTTGTTGAATGAAGAACAGCCAGACGAATTTGAAGTATTGTTATCTACCACCGAAAATGATATTGAGGATTTTACAACTGTAATTCTTGACCCTACTACGGTAAACACCGCTGGACCCAATGAAGTAAATATTGATTTATCATCCTATAGCGGAGTTGTACATATTGCAGTACACATCCCGAATAGCAGTACCGATGGTTACTACATTTATTTTGATGATTTTTCAGTAACAGATGTAGTCCTGTCATGTCTTCCGGTAACCGATTTAACAGCAACTCCCCTTGGAGATGGTTCTGTTGAAGTAGCTTGGACGCCCGGAGACAGTGAAACAGAATGGGAACTTGAATATGGTGCCCCAGGATTTACACCAGGCACTGGAACAACAGTTAACGTAACTGGTGCACCAGAGCAAACATTAACCGGCTTAGACCCTAACAGAAACTTCGAGCTTTATGTAACCGCTATTTGTGGCACTGGAGACGAAAGTACACCTACAGGACCTGTTGCATTTAGAACTATCGATGCAAGCGGATGTGGACAATCACAGGCTAGCAATAACTTTGAAGGCGCATACGTAATCAATCCAGACTCTGGATATAAAATTGCAGACGACTTTATTATATCTGCCAGTACCACAAACTTTTCACTAGAAACCGTTGTAGCAAACTTGGTTGCCGCTGGTGGCATAACCACCGCAGACATCATTTTTTACGAGGATAACAATGGGATACCCGGAACTCAAATTGGCACGACAATCTCAAATATAACCCCTACATCGCAAGATTTAATTGGCATGTATGATGGTATAGAAGCTTGGGAGGTAGTATTAGACCTACCTACCGCTGTTGATTTTACAAATGGCCCGAACAACGAACCCGCTACATATTGGATACAAATAAGTGCAATATCAAATGGTGGTTCTCCAGTAGGTATTGAAATGACCAGTGCAAACCATATTGGCAACTATGCACTAATTAGATATGAAAACGAACCATGGATGGTAAACCCGGGTGGATTTGACGCAGTTTTCAGCGTAGAAGGTACTTGTACGCTTGTAGATTGTCCTGAGCCAACTAACCTAACCGCTAGCGACATTACCGAAAATTCAGCTAAAATCACTTGGAATCCAGGTGGAACCGAAACGGAATGGGAAATTGAATACGGCCCAGCTGGTTTCGACCTTGGTACCGGTACTGTTATTACGGACGACGACGGTACTGCAGGAGAAACCATTTCTGGTTTAAATGCTGCTACATATTATGAGTACTATGTTACTCCATTATGTGCCTCCGGAGACCCTTTTCCTGCTGGACCAAAAGGGTTTAGCACACTTTGTGGCAACACTATAAACAGCTTCCCTTTTGAGGAATCTTTTGAAAATACTTCAGGTACTAGAGATTGCTGGACGAATGAGTATGTAGCTGGTGAGCCAACAGACTGGAAGTACATTACCACAAACGGAAACAACTCTATTACACCAAGAACAGGAGAGCTCATGGCACAATTTAAAATTGAGTCAACAACTGAAATCACCAAATTGGTGTCTCCTGCAATGGATTTAACTTCTTTGACCACTCCTCAACTTACTTTCTATTTCGCAAATACAGAGTGGATTGGTGACGTTGACGAACTTAGGGTTTATTATAAAACAAGCGCAGGAGGTTCTTGGTCTCAAATTGGAGATAGCTACACCTCTGAACATACCGTATGGACACAGGTTATTTTAGACCTTCCAAACCCAAGTGATGACTATTATATTGCTTTTGAAGGAAAGTCAAATTTTGCAAGAGGAGTAGATGTTGACGATGTTATGGTTGCCGAAGCACCAACTTGTATGCAACCCATGAACCTTACGGCACAGCACATGACGCAAGATTCCGTAGAACTTTCTTGGGATGAAGTTGCAGGTGCAAACAATGGTTATGAGTGGTTTATTTTTGATTACGAAGCCGATCCAACAACCTCCAGCCCAGTGACTACTGGAACAACAACGCAAGGCACAACTTCTGTTGATGTTACAGGTTTAGACGCATACACTATTTACGATTTCTACGTAAAAGCCGATTGTGGTAGCGACGGAATGAGTTTCTTGGCAGGACCTACCACCTTTAAAACGGCGGTTATCCCTCCTAATTGTGGTGATTTCTTTTTCGATACAGGTGGAGATACTGGTAATTATGGAAACGAAGAACACGTTACCACAATAATTTCACCAGACAACCCGAACGAAGCTGTAACGGTTACCTTTTTCATGTTTGACGTTGATTTTGGATGGGATGTACTTTATGTGCACAACGGACCAGACGCTACCTACCCATTGATAGATAGCGGAAACGACCCTACCCCTAACTTCCCAGGAGGTGGATATTATGGCCAGACTAACCCTGGACCATTTACCTCTACGCATTCCTCAGGAGCCTTGACTTTTGTATTTAGAAGTGATTTCCAAGTAACTCGTGCCGGTTGGAAGGCAGACATCGTTTGCAACCCGTTAAGCGTAGAAGATCAAGCTTTTGAAAGCTTTACGTATTATCCAAACCCTGTTGAAAACAATTTGACCTTAAGTGCAGCAAATGAAATTCAATCTGTAGGTGTTTTCAACCTTTTAGGCCAAGAAGTTATGACCCTAACGCCAAATGCCACTACCCCAAACCTTGATTTGGGTAATTTGCAGACGGGTACGTATTTAATGAAAGTAACAATTGATAACAATGAAAAAACGTTTAGAATCTTAAAAAAGTAATCTAAACTTTAATTTTTCAGTGTTACTAGTAATAGAACCATCCTTAATCTTGAGGATGGTTCTTTTTTTATAGCAATATTTAAAAACGCATACCCAATTAATAGCATCTTGTTTTGGTGACAATTAGATATTTCAAAACAAATCAAAAAGTAGTGTTCTCAATTTTTATGAAACTTTTCACAGCCAACCAAGCCCTAAAGTTAAAAATAAGTTAGTACTTTAGTATTCGAACCAATACAAACAAATCATGTCTGACAATAAAGAAGAAACAGTCCGCATATATACCGGCTCCGATATCTTGGCAGAAGCCCTAGTGGGAAGATTAAAGGAAGCAGGTATCACCCCAATACTCAGGGACGACCAGCAGAGTGGCGTTATGTTTGGCTCCGGAAATAAATTTGATGACCAAGTGCGAATATTTGTACGTCAAGATGAACTGGCAATTGCAAAACCCATTGCAGAAGCATTTAAAAAAGAAACAAGGAAATAATTATGTCTAAAACAACACGAATTTACACCGGACCAACCTTAGTTGCAAAAGGATTGGTTGCTAGGTTAAATGAAATAGGTATAAGCCCCATTGAAAGAAA
Source organism: uncultured Flavobacteriaceae bacterium (assembly GCA_964653155.1). GTDB lineage: Bacteria > Bacteroidota > Bacteroidia > Flavobacteriales > Flavobacteriaceae > Flavisericum. Next base: position 5,653 of record CAZZDI010000167.1, read on the forward strand.
CGACCACGACAGCAGTTTGAGAGCCGGTTTTACAATGAGTATTGCCAATCAGACCATGGTTTTTGTCAGAAATGACGAAGTGGAAAAAGCCCAAGCCACCATCGATGAATTTTTAGCCGAAATTGGAGAGTGAATCGTGTTTAATATTGATTGCCCAACAATTGAATTGGCCGTAACCGTTAATCATCCAGAAATAGGTTGTCAGTTCATAAGCCGTTGTGTGCAATAACCCTTGCTTGCTAGGTTATTTAAAAAATCAGTAAAGCGCGC
>CAZZDI010000168.1:0-5906 GCA_964653155.1 uncultured Flavobacteriaceae bacterium
GAATTGGGATATCAGCTTAAAATTCCGAATGAAAAAGAGCAACAAGAATTATTTTGACAATGGTAGATTTTGAACATTAAACTTACCAAGACGTCAGTTCGAGTGATTTTGAGATTATTGAAATCAAAATATATTTTGATTGTAGATACCTAAGCGGAGCTTAAGAAATTGTATCGAGAACTTTTGGTTACTAAAAATTCTGGTTCTCGATAAAAATTTTTCTCATTTCATTCGAAAAATTCACTCGAACTGACGAATTTTATTAAAAAGAAAAACAGATTATTTTAAAAACAAGACAACAAATACATGAGATTTCATACCAGAAAATGGGTTAAACCCGAAGATTTAAACGCCAACGGCACTTTATTTGGCGGCCGATTATTGGAGTGGATAGACGAAGAGGCCGCTTTGTACACCATCATTCAATTGGAAAACCAAAAAGTGGTGACCAAATTTATGAGTGAAATAGATTTTAAAGCCTCGGCAAAACAAGGCGATATTGTTGAAATTGGGATTGAAGTGGTGAAGTTTGGAAAAGCTTCTTTGGTGCTCAGTTCTGAAGTAAGAAACAAAATGACACACGAAACCATAATTACCATTTCGAATATCGTGATGGTAAATTTAGGGGAAGACGGCAAGGCCAAACCGCACGGAAAAACTAAAGTGGAATACGTATCAGACCGACTGAACTAAGCGCTTTAAAATTTATAACCATATAGCTTTTCCGTTAAAAAATTATTGATAATTTCTAATTCCATTAATAATTATTCAAAAACAAATCATATTGCGGGTTAATTTCAGCAATATGCTTAAAAAACAAACAGTTTTTAGTAAATTTGCAGGCATTTTGGGGTTTTTATAAAAACGCCAAAACACATTCTTTAAGACATAAAAATTAAATAAAACATAATATGAGTAAGACGTTGTTCGACAAAGTGTGGGATTCACATGTTGTTAGAAAAATAGAAGATGGTCCGGATGTATTTTTTATAGACCGTCATTTTATCCATGAAGTTACCAGCCCTGTGGCTTTTGTAGGTTTAAAAAGCAGAGGGATTGGAGTAATGTACCCTGAAAAAACCTTCGCCACTGCAGACCACAACACGCCAACTTGGAACCAGCATTTGCCAGTTGCCGATCCTCTTTCGGCCAATCAGCTTGAAGCTTTGGCTAACAATGCAGCCGAGCACGGTATTTCGCACTGGGGTCTAGGCCACAGAAATAACGGTATTGTTCATATTGTAGGGCCAGAAAACGGTATTACTTTACCGGGTTCAACCATTGTTTGTGGCGATTCGCACACTTCAACGCACGGTGCTTTTGGTGCCATTGCCTTTGGTATTGGTACTTCGGAGGTGGAGATGGTATTGTCAACACAATGTATCATGCAGCCTAAACCTAAAAAAATGCGTATTAACGTAAACGGAAAATTAGGTTTCGGTGTAACGCCAAAAGATGTGGCGCTTTATATTATTTCAAAGCAAACCACTTCGGGTGCAACAGGTTATTTTGTGGAATATGCCGGTGATGTATTCGAAAATATGTCAATGGAAGGCCGTATGACGGTTTGTAACCTTTCCATTGAAATGGGTGCCCGTGGCGGTATGATTGCTCCGGATGAAAAAACATTCGAGTACATTAAAGGAAGAAAGCACACGCCAAAAGGTGCCGATTGGGATAAAGCCATGGCATATTGGGAAACCCTTTACACCGAAGAAGGTGCAGAATTCGACGCAGAATTTAACTATGATGCCGCCGATATCGAACCGATGATTACCTACGGAACCAATCCGGGTATGGGCTTGGGTGTAACGCATTCCATTCCTAATGCTGAAGAGGTTGAAGGCAATGTGAATACCTATAAAAAATCTTTGGGCTACATGAAGTTTAATGAAGGGGATAGCATGATTGGCAAACCAGTTGATTACGTATTCTTAGGGTCATGTACCAACGGACGTATTGAAGATTTTAGAGCATTTTGTTCTATTGTTGAAGGACGTAAAAAAGCAGACAATATCACGGCTTGGTTGGTGCCAGGGTCGCATAAAGTAGTCGATCAAATAAAAGCAGAAGGTTTAGATAAAATATTGGAAGCCGCTGGTTTTGTATTAAGAGAGCCCGGTTGTTCGGCGTGTTTAGCAATGAACGATGATAAGGTTCCTGCTGGTAAACTTGCGGTTTCAACGTCTAACCGTAATTTTGAAGGGCGTCAAGGCCCCGGTTCAAGAACATTATTGGCATCTCCACTTGTAGCTGCGGCTACGGCTGTTGAAGGTGTAGTAACCGACCCAAGAACTTTATTAGAACTAGTTTAAAATTAAAAAAATTACTGCCAATTAAAACGGGCAGACTGAATACTAAAACATTATGGCTTACGATAAATTTGAAGTATTAACCAGTACAGCTTACCCTTTACCGATAGAAAATGTGGATACGGATCAAATTATTCCGGCACGTTTCTTAAAAGCTACTGAGCGTAAGGGATTTGGAGATAACTTTTTCCGCGATTGGAGATACGATTCTGAAGGAAATCCTATTGCCGATTTTCCTTTGAACGATTCAAAATACGAAGGTTCGAAAATATTGGTTGGAGGCAAAAACTTTGGTTCGGGGTCTTCAAGAGAGCACGCGGCATGGTCGGTTTACGATTTTGGTTTACGTTGTGTGATTTCTTCGGCATTTGCAGATATTTTCAAAAACAACTGTTTAAATATTGGTGTTTTGCCAGTACAGGTTTCGGCAGCATTTGCTCAAAAATTGTTTGATGCGATTGAGGCCGATCCTAAAACAGAAATAAAAGTAGATTTACCCAACCAAACAGTAACATTATTGTCAACTGGCGAATCGGAATCATTTGAAATTAATGGTTACAAAAAAGGAAACATGCTAAATGGTTTTGATGATATCGACTATTTGCAAAACATGAAAGAAGAGATTGCTTCTTTTGGTGAAACCAGACCTTTTTAAGCTAAACCATTAACAAAAGCCTATTCATTTTCAATGAAGAAAATTGAGATCATGGACACGACACTGCGCGATGGTGAACAAACCTCGGGCGTGTCGTTTTCTGCTTCAGAAAAATTGACCATTGCAAAACTTTTACTCGAAGAACTAAAAGTAGATCGTATTGAAATTGCCTCGGCACGCGTGTCCGAAGGTGAATTTCAGGCGGTAAAAGACGTCACGCGATGGGCTTCAGAAAATGACTATATAGAAAAAGTTGAAGTCCTTACTTTTGTTGACAAAGGGGTTTCCATCAATTGGATGATTGAAGCTGGGGCAAAAGTGCAAAACCTACTCACCAAAGGTTCATTAAATCATTTAACACACCAGCTTAAAAAAACTGCAAACCAACACTTTAAGGAAATAGAAGAAACTATTTCTTTGGCAACTTCAAAAGGGATTGAAACCAATATCTATTTGGAAGATTGGAGTAATGGCATGCGCAATTCCAAAAACTATGTTTTTGAGTTTTTGGAGTTTTTAGCCTCACAAAATGTAAAACGGATTATGCTTCCCGATACACTGGGCGTTTTAACGCCTAATGAATCTTATGCTTTTGTAAAGGAAATAAAGGATAAATACCCGAATTTACATTTCGATTTTCATGCACATAACGATTACGATTTAGGGGTTGCCAACGCCATTGAAGCCGTAAAAGGTGGCGCGGATGGCTTACACCTTACTATAAACGGTATGGGCGAACGGGCCGGTAACGCCCCAATGGCAAGTACCATTGCTGTTATTAACGATTACATGCCTAACGTGGAAATTGGCGTGAATGAAAAAGTGCTTTACACGGTAAGCAAATTGGTGGAGAATTTTTCAGGAATAACCATTCCGGCCAACAAGCCCATTATTGGAGCCAACGTGTTTACCCAAACAGCGGGAATACATGCCGATGGCGATAACAAGAAAAACCTGTATTTTAGCGATTTAATGCCCGAACGTTTTGGACGTACCAGGAAATATGCTTTGGGCAAGGCTTCGGGAAAAGCCAATATCCAAAAGAATTTGCAGGAGTTAGGACTTCAATTGAACGATGAAGACCTTAGAAAAGTCACCCAACGCATTATCGAGTTGGGCGATAAAAAACAAGTGGTTACCAAGGAAGACTTGCCGTATATCATTTCCGATGTTTTGGATTACGATTACGAAGAAAAGGTAACGGTAAACACCTATGTACTCAACCACGCCAAAGGCTTAAAACCTTCAACAACCGTATCGTTGACTATTGAAAATGATACGTTTGAGGAAATAGCACAAGGCGATGGGCAGTTTGATGCTTTTATGAATGCCATCCGAAGTATTTTCAAAAAGCAAAAACGCGGTATTTTACCCGATTTAATTGATTATGCGGTGCGTATTCCTCCGGGAAGCCGTTCGGATGCTCTTTGTGAAACCATCATAACCTGGAAAAGCCCCGAAAAGGAATTTAAAACCCGTGGTTTGGATTCCGACCAAACGGTATCGGCCATAAAAGCCACCGAAAAAATGCTGAACATTATTATTAATTAAGATATATAAATACAAACACATGAAATTTAACATAGCCCTTTTAGCCGGAGACGGTATAGGACCAGAAGTGATAGACCAGGCGGTAAAAGTGAGTGATGCCGTGGCTAAAAAATTCGGACACGAAATTACTTGGAAACCAGCCTTAACCGGAGCTGCGGCCATTGATGCCGTTGGTGAGCCTTATCCAGATGAAACGCACGAAATCTGTGCTTCATCCGATGCGGTTTTATTCGGTGCCATTGGTCACCCAAAGTTCGATAACGATCCTTCCGCGCCTGTTCGTCCTGAGCAAGGTTTGTTAAAAATGCGTAAAAAATTAGGCTTGTTTGCCAATGTACGCCCTACTTTCGTATTTCCTTCATTATTGGATAAATCGCCTTTAAAGAAAGAGCGTATCGAGGGCACCGATTTAGTGTTTTTCCGTGAATTGACTTCTGGTGTTTACTTCGGTGAAAAAGGAAGAAGAGATGATGGCAACACCGCTTATGATACTAACGTTTACACTAAAGAAGAAGTAACGCGTTTGGCACGCAAAGGTTTTGAAGCCGCGATGCAACGTTCAAAAAAATTATGTTGTGTTGATAAAGCCAACGTTATGGAAACCTCGCGTTTGTGGAGAGAAACCGTTCAAGGTATGGAAAAGGAATACCCAGAAGTAGAGGTGTCTTATGAATTTGTTGATGCTGTAGCCATGCGTTTGGTACAATGGCCAAAAGACTACGACGTATTAATTACCGAAAACTTGTTTGGAGATGTTTTGACCGATGAAGCTTCTGTAATCTCTGGTTCTATGGGCTTGATGCCATCGGCGTCTTTAGGAACAAGCGTTTCCTTATTCGAGCCTATCCACGGATCGTACCCACAAGCTGCTGGAAAAAATATTGCTAATCCAATGGCGACCGTATTATCGGCTGCTATGATGTTCGAAAACTTCGGATTGGCTGAGGAAGGAAAAGTAATTCGCGATGCCGTAAACAAAGCTTTGGCTGAAGGTATTGTTACCGAAGATTTGGCTGAAGGTGGAAAAGCCTACGGCACTAAAGAAGTAGGGGATTGGTTAGCTGCTAACATCTAAATTGAGGATTTAATATATATATCATAAAAAAGGTTCGATGTAAAAATCGAACCTTTTTTGTTTAACTCAATGAAAATATTATATCAAAAATTTTCGTCAGTTTGAGTGAATTCCACGATTGAAATGAGTGAAACTTGTATCGAAAACAAGAAATTTTTAGCAAACAAAATGTACTTCTCGGTATAGCTAAATCTACATAAAATGTCATGCTGACGAAGGAAGCATCTTATTTATACTTTTATAGATTCTTCACTTTATTTCGACTTAAGCCTGTATCGAGCGGAGTCGAGATGCTCGGTACAGGCGCTCAGAA
>CAZZDI010000169.1:0-3876 GCA_964653155.1 uncultured Flavobacteriaceae bacterium
CGAGCGGAGTCGAGATGCTCAGCACAGGCGTTCAGAATAACAAACAATTACATTATGTCAAACTATTCAGATTCAGCTATATAAATCATAAAAATGATAAAGAAAGTATTTATCTATTTAAGTTTTATAATTCCGTTGGCTACCTTGGCTCAAGAAAGCATCCTATTATGGCCCAAAGGAAAAATGCCCAACAGCAAAGGTTTAAGGCTCGAACATATTGAAGAACGCGAGCGCATCACCCAAGTATCTGAACCTAAAATGCTGGCTTTTTTCCCTCCAAAAGAAGAGCAAAATGGTTCGAGTATTTTAATTTTACCGTCGGGCGGCTACCAAAAACTCACTTATAATTTAGGCGGCATTCAATTGGCAAAATGGTACAATACTCAAGGGATTACGGCTTTTGTGCTGCTCTACCGTTTGCCCAATTCGCCCGATTTAATTGTTAGCGAACAAGGGCCCATTCAAGATGCACAACGCGCCATGAAACTCATTCGGCATAATGCTGAAAAATGGAATTTGAACAAAGACAAAGTGGGCATGTTTGGATCGTCAGCAGGTGGGCATTTGGCTTCCTCCATCGCTACCCATTCCTCCGATTTTTCAAACATTGAAGACAACGCAGTTAATGAAGAATCTTTTAAGCCTAATTTTATGGTATTAGTCTCGCCCGTTATCAGTTTCGGCGAATATACCCATGAGGGCAGTAAAACCAACTTTTTAGGAGATTACGCAACTCCCGAGAACGTCCATTATTATTCCAACGAATTCCACGTTTCAGAACAAACGCCGCCAACCATTTTATTCCATGCACAAAACGACCATGCCGTTCATCCAATGAACAGCGTATTGTTTTACGAAGCCATGTTAAAACACAACGTAAAAGGGGCCTTGCATATTTTCCCGAAAGGCGGCCATAGCATTGGTATTTACAATGCTTCGGAAGTCACAGACCTTTGGAAAACCATTTCAACAAAATGGCTAAAAGAAATAGAAATTATTAAAAACTAAACAAATACATGAACAACACATTTAATTTCAACTTAAAAAGGGCGATAACATTTGTGTTTATTGTTTCCTTTTTTTCCTGTGAGGACAAAAAAATTGAACCAGAAACATCAAACAACACGCTTTGGTACAAAGAAGCTGCAGCCAATTGGAACGAAGCTTTGCCAATAGGCAACGGACGCATTGGAGGCATGCTGTTTGGTGGTGTAGAAAACGACCAAATTCAACTTAACGAAGAAACCGTTTGGGCGGGAGAACCTGGAAATAATATCACCAAAGATTATTTTAAGGATATTGAAGCCATTAGAAACCTTCTTTTTAATGGCAAATACGAAGAAGCCCAGAAAATGGCTTTAGACGTTTTTCCAAAAAACACCCCAGAGGACACCAACTACGGTGTGCCCTACCAAACGATTGGTAGCCTAAACTTAAGTTTTAAAGACCAAAACAACTTTGAAAACTACAAAAGAGATTTGGATATTGAAAATGCCGTTTCTACGGTATCGTACACCGCTAATGGCGTGAATTTCACTCGGGAATATTTTGTGTCGTTTCCAGACCAAGTGATGGTGGTTCGTCTTTCGGCCGATAAACCGAAACAATTGAATTTTGAAATATCGATGGAAACGCCTCAAAAAACACACAGCATTTCCACCGAAAACGGTTTGTTGAAATTAACCGGAAAAAGTGGCGACCACGAAAACAAAACAGGCAAAATTAAGTTTGAAACTTTGGTTTATCCGAAATTAACAGGTGGTGAATTAGTTCAAAACGACACTTCCCTTTCCATTAAAAATGCCGATGAAGTGTTGCTTTTTGTCAGCATCGGAACCAACTTTAAAAGTTATAACGATTTAAGTGGTTCTGCTGAAAAAATAGCTCAAAATTATCTGGAAAAAAGTCAATCGAAACCTTTTTCTGAATTAAAACAAGCCCACGTTTCAGATTATAAAAATCTTTACGACCGTGTGTCGCTTCAATTGGGAGACGATACGAATAGCACATTACCAACCAATAAACGCTTGGAAAACTTCGCCACTACCGAAGATTTATCGTTGGTTTCACTTTATTTTCAATTTGGGCGCTATTTATTGATCTCCAGTTCCAGACCCGGCGGGCAACCGGCCAACCTACAAGGCATTTGGAACCACCGCCTTTCGCCGCCTTGGGATAGTAAATACACAGTGAACATCAACACCGAAATGAACTATTGGCCTGCCGAAGTCACTAATTTATCCGAATTGCACCAACCTTTATTTTCTATGTTGGAAGATTTATCGGTTACCGGACAGGAAAGTGCAAAAAAAATGTACCATGCCCGCGGTTGGAACATGCACCACAACACCGATATTTGGCGTGTTACAGGAATGATTGACGGCGGTTTTTATGGTTTTTGGCCTATGGGCGGTGCTTGGCTAAGCCAACACATTTGGCAACATTATTTATTTACTGGAGACAGCGAATTCTTAAAAAAATACTACCCCGTTTTAAAAGGGAAAGCCCAATTTTACGCCGATGTGTTACAGGAAGAACCCGAAAACAACTGGTTGGTAGTCGCGCCTTCCATGTCGCCCGAAAACAAATACATTAATGGTGTAGGCATAAGTTACGGTACCACCATGGACAACCAATTGGTTTTTGATGTATTCAGTAACGCCATTAATGCTTCAAAAGTTTTGGGCATCGATACCGAATTTGCAGATTCTATTTCAGCCTTAAAGAAGCGTTTACCTCCCATGCAAATTGGTCAGCACAATCAACTACAGGAATGGATAAAAGATTGGGATAGCCCAGGAAATAAACACCGCCACATTTCGCATTTGTACGGTTTGCATCCATCGGCACAAATTTCACCATTTAAAAACCCTGAATTATTCAAAGCTGCCGAACAAACCTTGGAATACCGAGGCGACAAATCTACAGGTTGGTCTATGGGCTGGAAAGTGAACTTTTGGTCGCGCCTGCTAAATGGCAACAGAGCTTACGATTTGATAAAAACACAGCTCACATTGGTACACGACGGCACAGAAGAAGGCGGCACTTACCCCAATCTTTTCGATGCGCACCCGCCTTTTCAAATTGATGGCAATTTTGGCTGTACGGCAGGAATTGCCGAAATGTTGATACAATCGCACGACGAAGCACTTCATTTACTGCCCGCTTTGCCCGATACTTGGCACGAAGGTTCGGTAAAAGGATTGAAAGCAAGAGGCGGTTTTGAAGTGGATTTAAATTGGCAAAACAACCAAGTACACTCGGTAAAAATCACATCAAATCTGGGTGGTAATTTGAGATTGCGCTCTACGGAAGTTTTAGTGGATAAAAACGGCAACGAACTCACAAAAGCTTCGGGCGAAAACGAAAATATATTCTACCAAACGCCGGATATTAAAACGCCGTTGGTTTCTGCTCAAGCCGAAATAACACCTTTGGAACTTCCCCAATACAATATCTATGACATTGAAACCGAAACAGGGAAAACTTACCAATTCCAAGTCCAAACAAAAAATTAAAGGCCATGCACAAACATTTTATTTACGGGATGCTTTCAGCAGTGCTATTCCTAAATACCATGTCTTGTAACTCCAAAAAGCAGGAAGATGCGCAAGAAGAACCGCCAACCGTTACCACGGTTTACCTTATTGGCGATTCTACTATGGCCGATTATACAGGCGATTACGATAAAGAAAAAGATTATTTAAAAACAAGATATCCAGTAACGGGTTGGGGCCAAGTGTTCCAACCTTTTTTGGTTTCCGATAGTTTGAAATATGTTGGAAACCTGATTAAAACTGATAGCGTTCTTGTGGACGACCGTGCCCGAGGCGGACGAAGCACCCGTACTTTTTTTCAGGAAGGCCGTTGGCGAAA
>CAZZDI010000169.1:3976-5896 GCA_964653155.1 uncultured Flavobacteriaceae bacterium
TTTTGTTTCTGAAAATTATTTTATGAATTTGCCTCCCGGAAAATATGAAGCCTTTCCGGACGGTGCAGACGACAATACCCATTTTCAAACCCAAGGCGGCATAGAAGTTGCTCGATTGGTGTTTGAAGGTATGAAGGAAATTAATACTGAATTAAATCAACAATAAGAAACATGAAAACCCTTTTTGGAATCATAACACTTTTTCTTTTTACAGTCCAAAACATTTGGTCGCAAACAAAAGAAGATTACAAACCCTACACCATTGAGAACACTTATAGAAAACTGAAAAAAGATTACCCGAACATCACTCCAGTAGTTCGGTTGATTTCAGATAAAATCAAGTACAAAGAAGACATTGTTTACAAAAAAACGCCGACCTCAAAACTGAAATTGGACGTTTACACCCCAAAAACCAACAACCGCAAAGAAACATTTCCGGCGGTATTGCTCATACACGGTGGCGGTTGGCTGGTGGGCAGCAAAGAAAATGAGCGCGTTATGGCGCAACATTTGGCTTTAAATGGCTATGTGGGGATTCCAGTGGCGTATCGTTTGGGTTTTGAGGCCCAATATCCGGCTGCGGTAAATGATTTAAAAGATGCTGTGGTTTGGGCGCGGAAGCACGCCAAGAAATATAACATCAACCCCGATAAAATTGCTGTTTTGGGCGCTTCGGCGGGTGCGCAATTGGCCGCACTTATTGGCGTGACACCAAACTCGGCGTTATATGAACCTGATCCTAAAATTTCAGATGAAGTGCAAGCCATCGTGAATGTTGATGGCGTCGTGTCGTTTATTCATCCCGAAGCTGCAGCAGAGTCCAAACCCGGTAAAAAGTCTATGGCGGGTATTTGGCTCAATGGAGAAAAAGCCGAAAATTTTGAAATTTGGAAAGAAGCCTCACCGTTGGAATATGTAGATTCCAATACGCCTCCCACCCTATTCATCAACAGCTCGCATGCCCGTTTTCACGCAGGTAGAGACGACATGATCTCCATTTTAAATCAACATGGCATTTATAGCGAAGTGCACACATTACCCGAAAGCCCGCACTCGTTTTGGCTCATGCACCCATGGTTTGAAACCACATTAAGCTATACGGTAAACTTCCTAAATAAAGTTTTAAAAGATGACAACTAAATCAGCTACATTAGCCTTTTTGCTTTGCTTTTCAGTATTTACTTTGCTATTTTCCCAACAGAAAAAAACGACCGTTTATTTGGTGGGCGATTCCACCATGTGTTTGTATGACGACAGCCGATTTCCTCAAGCCGGCTGGGGTATGCCTTTTGTCCATTTTTTTGATGATACCGTCCACATTGAAAACCACGCCAAAGGAGGTAGAAGCTCACGTTCATTCATCGCTGAAAACCGTTGGCAACCCATTGTTGATAGTTTGCAAGCAGGCGATTATGTTTTAATCCAATTTGGGCATAACGATGCGCAAAATTCCAAAGACCACCCCGATAGAAAAACCACACCCGAAGAATACAAAACCTACATTGAAAAATACATTGCTGAAACACGAGCCAAAAACGCTACACCCATACTTATTAGCCCCGTTACCCGTTGGAAGTTCGATGACCACGGAAAGGCCGAAGCGTGCCACGAACCTTACCTAAAAGCGTTAACTCAAGTCGCTAAAAACAGCAGCGCACCTTTAATTGATTTAGATACCAAAAGCCGTGAATTATTGGATAAAATGGGCAAAGCCTGTTCCCGATATATGTATATGTATTTTGAACCAGACGAATATTTTAAATTTCCCGATGGCTATCCGGATAATACGCACTTTACTGAATTCGGTGCCCGGAAAATAGCCGAAATTGTTTTAAACGAGATTATTGCCCAAGATTTGGAATTGGTCAAACATGTGGTTAAGCCTTATAAAAGAAAGAAGTAATGTAGCTAAATCTTAAT
>CAZZDI010000170.1:0-5816 GCA_964653155.1 uncultured Flavobacteriaceae bacterium
CTTACACTTTAGAAAACGTACGCATCCGATACCGTGCCAACAACAGTGCCAAGGCTTACGCTTACGGGTTGGACATGCGATTGAACGGCGAGTTTGTTCCGGGCACCGAATCATGGTTTAGTTTCGGCTATTTAAAAACTGAAGAAAACATCAATAACCAAGGTTATATTTCGCGCCCTACCGACCAACGTTTAAAGTTTGCGGCGTTATTTCAGGATTACGTACCCAATGTGCCAAATATGAAAATGTATTTAAACTTGGTTTATAACACTGGGCTGCCAGGAGGTTCGCCAAGCTACGCCGACCCTTACGTTTATCAAAACCGATTGCCCGATTACAAGCGTGCCGATTTAGGTTTGCAATTTGTTTTGGTGGACGGAAAAAAACAATTCAACAGCGGCTGGAAAAAACCGTTTAAGGAGCTTTCGTTCGGGTTTGAAATATTTAATATTTTTGATGTGCAAAACTCCATTACCAACACATGGGTACGCGATGTGGATACCAAACGCCAATATGCCATACCCAATTACTTAACGCCACGGGTTTTTAATGTGCGGACGACAATGAAGTTTTAGAATTCTGCAAATTCCTTTAAAACCGCAATAACATAATCGATTTCTTCTTCTGTATTGAAAATACTGAATGAAAAACGAATAGAAGGTTTCTGCAAATCTTCGTCATTTAAAATTTCAGACAACACGTGCGAATTCTGCGAACTTCCACTTTGGCAAGCACTTCCTTTGGAACATGCAATGCCTTTTAAATCCAACTGAAACAAGAGCATGGCCGATTTTTTGGGCGGTACAGGCAAACAAACATTAATAAGGGTGTATGTGCTTTTTTCAGTATTTAAAGCCTGCCCGTTAAATTTAGCCCCCGGAATTTCAGTCTTAACACGATCAATAAAATACTGTTTTAACTTTAAAATTTCCCGCTGTTCTGTTTCAAGGTTTTTGTGTGCCAATTTTAAAGCCAATTCCATACCTACAATATTGTGCACGCTTTCGGTACCGGCTCGAAGGCCTCGCTCCTGTTCTCCTCCCAAAACCATAGGTTTTAAACCAGAGTTTTTTCTAACAAAAGCAAATCCAATGCCTTTTGGCCCATGAAATTTATGTGCAGAAGCCGCTAAAAAATCGACCGGAATTTCTTTTAAATCCAATTGGTAATGCCCCACAGATTGTACGGCATCGGTATGGAAAAGTGCATTGTTTTCCCGGCACAGTTCGGCTACTCGTTCTAAATCTAAAATATTACCAATTTCATTATTAATGTGCATCAAGCTCACCAAGGTTTTTTCATTGTTCTTCAATAAATCTTCTAAATGCTTGAAATCAACATCACCATTTTGGTCAAGTTTCACATAACTTACGCCAATTCCATAATCAACTTCCAATTGCTGTACGGTGTGCAAAACGGCATGATGCTCAATTTTAGAGGTTACAATATGCCCAACCCCTAAATCTTTCACTGCACTTTTCAACACCAAATTATCGGCTTCGGTACCTCCCGAAGTAAAAATAATTTCACTTGCAGAAACATTAAAGTAAGCAGCAATGGCTTTTCTCGATTTTTCAATCAATACTTTCGCCGAACGGCCAAAACCATGTGAAGATGAAGGGTTTCCGTAATTATTCCTCATTACCCCATACATGCTCTCTATCACCTCGTAACGTATGGCTGTTGTTGCTGCATTATCAAAATATACCTGTTTCATCTTTAATATTAAACTGTTTTGCAAACTAGAATTGCTACTTTCAAGTTTCAAAAGTACTTGAAATAAAATTATTATCAATACACTACGTTATAAATAACAATTCTGTTATTTTTGCCTAAAACCCACACCCCATGCGTAAGTTATTTTTTGTGATTTCAACTTTTATTTTATTTCCCCTCAACTCTTGTGATGATGGTGATGTAATAACATTTGAACTAGATTTTGACGACACTTTTATGGTTTGCGAAAGCGGCGGCGATTTGGTGTTTTACAAAACGAAGAATGACCCGTCGGAATCTTTATCTCTTAAAGTGACCGGACTTACCCTTGCCGAAATTTTAGATGTTGATGAAAACAATGTTTTCGAAAAAACCATCACGATAAACGCCGATAACCCGTTCAATTACCGTACCTACAGCAATACCGAATTGCCAAGCAATTTGTTTTGTAATGCCGTACCCAACTCTGAAGTAAAATTAAAAGAAGACATTGTAAGCACTAGTGGCACTGCGATTTTAAGAACCGTTTTAATAGAAGATGACAACGACGGTATTCCTGCTGAACTGGAAGATGTTAATGGAGATGGCGACTTAGACAACGACGATACCGACGGTGATGGCATTCCCAATTATCTTGATGCCGATGACGATGGCGACAACATTTTAACCAAAGATGAAAACCCAGACCCAGATGGCAATGGTATTTTTGATGATGCGCAGGATACCGATGGCGACGGCATTCCGGATTATTTAGATAGTGATGATGACGGCGATGGCATATTAACCCGAGATGAAGAAAACGACTCGCAGGACAACAACCCGGCAAACGATATTACCAACAGTGAAGTAGGTCCCGATTATTTAAACCCCGATGTGGCCACCGAAGTTGAGGCAACAGCCTACAGAGAACATACCATTTACCGCACTTTTAAAGTTACACTGGTAATAGAGAATTTTGATCTAACCCTAATTTCGCTTGACGTTTTAAACTTTGGAACTTTAGAAGACAGCGCCATACCCAATACCGCTAAAAGCAGGAAGTTAACCCCCGACTTTAACTAGCTACCGGAAGGGTTTTGGTAAACATACACTTCGGTAGCGCCAAGTCCGTATTTTTGGTAATTGGCATCATAAAACTTTACATTGCTGTACCGGGCAAACAGGTATTCGAGCTCAAGCTTTAAAACGCCCTCGCCCACCCCATGGATGAATACTATTCTCTGTATGCGGTTGGCTATGGCAAACTCTAATTTATGCCGCGCCGTATCCAGCTGAAGCGTCAACATATCGTGATTGCTCATGCCCCGTATAGATTTCACTAATTGATGGATGTGCAAATCGACTTCCATGGTTGGCGCAAAACGCTCTTTTGTTTTCTTTTTGGGCTGTTGCTTTCTTTTGGGCTGTTCCTTTTCTGAAATTACGGAATCGAACTCTGTATTTGCCAACCACTGGCTTTTTGGGGTTTGTTTTTTTACCAATTCGTGCTTTTCAAATTCCAACAGAAACCCTTCTTCGGTTTCTATTGTAACGGTATTTCCTTTTACCGCTGTTACCACTCCAGACAGTTGCTCGTCCAGTACAAAAACATAATCGCCAGTTTTAAACAACATTAGTCTTCTTTTTCAGAATTATTGGAATTTTCGCCATCCTTTCTACTGGGTACAGTTCTGGAAATACGGTACACTCCAACCATAAGCATTACAATACCCAATATCAATACCATTTGGTTTTGGTCTGCCTCTGCCTTGGCATAAATCGCCACAAAAGCCCCTATTACAATCAATATGTAGTTTAAATATTTCATTAACGGTTTATTGGTTTAAAAAGAACAAATTACGTTAATTTTAAACAGCTTTACCAAAATTATTTTACAATAAAAACGCAAATACCGTAATGCTTTACATCCATATTCCCATATAATACAGACGCAGGATTTAAACATTTTTAGTATTTTAGGCGCGACAAACCTTTTTATAAATGGAAAAATACATGCTGCCCTGCTTAAATAAAAAACTGTTCGGTTTTGAGTGTATGGGTTGTGGTTTGCAACGTGCTGTTGCTTTGGTTTTTCAAGGTGAATTTATGGCTGCATTTAAAATGTACCCTGCCGTTTACAGCTTAATTGTTTTATTTTTTTGCATAGGAATAAATGTTTTCTTTAAATTTAAGCATTCCAATAAAATTATTGGAGTGCTTGCCATAATTACGGTAACCACCATTGTGGCAAGCTACGTTATCAAATTAATCACTTAATAATTAAATAATGGAACAACAAAAACTTAACCCAACCCTTGTTTATGTTTTGGCTATCGCAGGCCTTTTATGCTGCTGTTTTGGCGGTTTTGGTGCGGTACTCGCCATAATAGCCTTTTTTATTGCCAATAGCAAACTGAACGCTGTAAAATCAAATCCGGAAAATTTTGACCCAAATAGTGTAAAAGCCATGAAAACAGCCAAAACGGTTGCCTTGATTATTATTGCTGTAAATGTTCTTTATTTTATTTATACAATCTATCAGGTTTCAACCGTGGGATGGGACCAACTTATGGAGCAATCGCAAGAAATGATGGAACAAATTCAAAACCAATAATCTATTCCAAAAAAAGAAAAGCAGCCAAAAGGTTGCTTTTCTTTTTTTTTGGAATGAAACTTTATAGTTTAGTTTAAATATAGATTGAATCAAGTTAGCTACATCAATCTTTTTTGAAATAAACATTAAGAAATTATGATTGTTTCTGCTTATGTATTATTTGAACAATACTTACAAACAAAAAACTCCCAATGATTTTTAAATCATCGGGAGTTCCTTATTCATTTCTTTAAGAGAAATATCTCTTAAAGAACTTTATTATTTAGTTACAAACTTTACTGATTTTTGACCTTCAGCTGTTTTTATAGTAGCTATGAAAAGACCAGAGTTGAAATCAAAATCAGTATCTACATCTGTTTTCAAAGACTTAACTAAAGCCCCTGTAATGCT
Source organism: uncultured Flavobacteriaceae bacterium (assembly GCA_964653155.1). GTDB lineage: Bacteria > Bacteroidota > Bacteroidia > Flavobacteriales > Flavobacteriaceae > Flavisericum. The sequence goes on from CAZZDI010000170.1 coordinate 4,700, forward strand.
GTAAATGTTAACCTCAGTGTTTGATTTAACGTTTGATACATAAACTCTGTTTCCTATGGCTTTAATATCAGTTGAAACAGTTTTGGCTACATCATCAACTCCTAAAAGCGCTTCTTCTACTTGACTTTTAATTGAAGTTGAACTTAGGTACATTCTGTATATTCTTACATTACCTCCTCTATATACAAACCTGTAGGTTTGAGTAGTTTGTCCAGCTGGCGGGGTACCGGCTTGAAACTCCATAACTCGTATTGATTCATCTCCTGTATCTCCACCAGATAAACCACCACATTCAAGATCACCAACGCCAGCTCCCTTATTCTCTATCAGAATTGGTGTCCCTGACCCTCCCATAGATTCAAAAGAAAACCAACCAGTACTGCATCCTAACTCAGGTCTTTCATCATCAATTTCAACATATTGCCCTGATCCAATTACAGTTAAATATTCTCCGGCCGTCAAATCCATTGAAAAACCTCTACCTCGTGTGCTGTTATAGCGCTTATCGCCAGGAGTTGTAAACTGTATGTACCCCGGTAATAAATCAGAATTTTCTCCGTCAGGTAATTCTGTACGCTGATCGTAACGTGTTAAACTATGGTTTACGGTAAATAATCTATCACTATTGGTGTCCTTTAAAAAACTCATGTTGGTATTTCCATCTAAATCAGGCAATAAATTGGGTTTTGTATGAGCACTACCTCCACTCACAAAAAGCCCTCCAATTCCTTCATCTATGTTCCAAACGTTTAACTGAAAGTTAGCCGTTCCTGGAGCATAATTTCCATTATAAGTAGAGATCCAAAGAGACTCTACACACTCACCATTTTCATTTTCAAAACCAGGTTTGGCAGCATACCCAACACCGTCTGCATAGTTGGTCACGACGTTGCCACTTCCATCAACCCAGTCGATTTGACGTGTTCTTGCTGAGATAGCATTCATGTATTCAACAGGCAGCATGTTATCATAACCTGCACCTAAATCTTTTCCTCCAAAGTCCCAATACTTAATTTGGGCTTCAGATGCTACAGAAAAAAGCAACATTGGCATAACTACTAGTAGTAATTTTTTTTTCATTTTAAATAGTTTTAAGTTGTTAAAAATTAATTCTTGT
>CAZZDI010000171.1:0-5731 GCA_964653155.1 uncultured Flavobacteriaceae bacterium
ACCGTGCCTTCTTTAAAGGTGTTGAAATTGGTGTGCCGGTAAGTGTACGGAATTATCGCCACACTAAAACGGTCTTTTTTTGAGTTTACCACGGTAAGGCTGGTGCCGTTAACGGTAATGGAGCCTTTTTCGATAGTGATATTGTTTAACGAAGCATCATATTTAAAAGTAAACACCCAACTGCCATTTTCTTCTTTAACATTGGTGCAAACCGCAGTTTGATCTACGTGGCCTTGAACAATGTGGCCATCCAATCGGTCGCCCAATTTCATGGCGCGCTCTAAATTTACCCGGTCGTTAATTTGTAGGGTGTTTAAATTCGTTTTTTCCAAAGTCTCTTTTATGGCCGTTACGGTATATTCGTCGCCATTAATGGCTACCACGGTAAGGCAAACCCCGTTATGTGCCACGCTTTGGTCTATCTTTAATTCAGGAGTGATATGGCTTTTTATGGAAATATGAAGGTTGTCCAACTCGGTTTTTAAATTTGAAACGCTGCCTATATCTTCAATAATTCCGGTAAACATAATTATGGTCTTTTTTATTTAGTTAAATTTGCCCATTCAAAAGCATTTCAAAATTACGAACAAAAGTTGTCATTTTAAATGAAGCAAGCAGAAAATATAACAGTAGGCATATCGATAGGAGATTTAAACGGCATTGGGGGCGAAATTGTGTTGAAGACTTTTGAAGACCCTCGGATGCTCGATTTTTGCACACCCGTTATTTTTGCTTCCATTAAGGTGATGGCGTTTTTTAAGTCGCATTTTAATTCTGAAATTAATTTCCACAGCATCAATAACCTCAATCAAGTTGCCCACGGTAAGGTGAATGTGTTCAATTGTTGGAAAGAGCCCGTAAATATTGAATTCGGAAAAGAAGACCTTAAAATTGGCGAGTATGCCATAAAATCGTTGGAAACTGCTACAAAAGCACTGAAAAATGACGAAATCGACGTGTTGGTAACGGCACCCATCAACAAACACAATATTCAGTCTGAAAAGTTCAAATTCCCCGGGCATACCAACTATTTGGCGCAGGAATTGGGCGGCGAAAGCCTCATGTTTATGATTACGGAAGATTTACGCGTGGGTTTGTTTACCGACCATGTTCCCGTAAAAGATATTGCCAGCCATATTACCCCGAAATTAATTGAGCAGAAAATCGAGACGGTGTACAGTTCACTTAAAAAGGATTTTAAAATTCAAAAGCCAAAAATAGCGGTGTTGGGCATCAACCCGCATACGGGCGACAACGGCGTAATTGGCAGTGAAGACGACGAGGTGTTGAGGCCAACGCTCCATAAAATAAAAGAAAGCGGAAAACTGGTATTTGGCCCTTACGCCGCCGATAGTTTTTTCGGCTCCAACAATTACAAAAATTTTGATGCCATTATCGCCTCGTATCACGACCAAGGTTTGGTGCCTTTTAAAACGCTTTCGTTTGGTCAGGGCGTTAACTTTACAGCGGGATTGAGTAAAATAAGAACCTCGCCCGATCACGGTACGGCTTTCGAAATTGCCGGACAAGGCAAGGCCGACGAAAATTCATTTAAGGAAGCTGTTTTCAGTGCCATCAATATTTACAGAAACCGAACCAATTACGAAGCCCTTACGGCCAACCCTTTAAAGAAATCCATAAAAAAAGAACGCCGTTAAACCGTTCATTTTTTGAGGAATACCCTATAAAAACCGCGGCCTGAAAGATATAAACAAAAAAATGTTTATAAGTCATGTTGCATAAATAAAAATTTATATATTTGCAGGCTCAAAATAGATGTTGATAATGAAGCTATTAAAAGAGTTTACCATTCCATTTGTTGGACTGAAACTGGGGAAGCATCATTTTGATTACAAAATTGAACAGACGTTCTTTGAACATTTTGAGTATGACGATTTTAACGATGTAAACGTTACGGTTGATTTGGTCTTGGAAAAGAAGACCACATTGCTGGAACTGCATTTTAAAATTTCGGGTTGGGTAAACGTCAATTGCGATCTTACCAACGAACCCTACAATCAGCCCATCGAAAATGAGTTTACCCTCGTGGTAAAGTTTGGCGATGAGTACAACGATGAATATACCGATATTTTGATTGTACCGCACGGTACTTTCGAAATCAATATTCAGCAGTACATTTACGAGATAATAGTGTTGGCCGTTCCGTTAAAACGAACGCATCCGGGCATTGAAGATGGCACGTTAGATTCAGACATACTTAAAAGATTGGAGGAATTAAGCCCCAAGCTTAACGAAAAGAAAGACAAAGATGAGGATATTGATCCTCGGTGGAATACATTAAAAGATTTATTAACGGATAAATAACATATAAAATGGCACATCCTAAAAGAAAAATCTCTAAAACAAGAAGAGATAAAAGAAGAACACATTACAAAGCAACTGCGCCACAGATTGCAACATGCCCAACAACTGGTGAGGCTCACCTATACCATAGAGCACACTGGCATGAAGGAAAATTGTACTACAGAGGTCAAGTTTTGATTGACAACTCAGAAGAAGCAGAAAACGTGGCATAAAAGAGTTATGCAAGCATATAATAAAACGCTCAATGTTGAGCGTTTTTTTTATGAAATACTTTTTCTAAATCACAAAAACACGTAATTTGCATAAAATTACGTCGAAATTTAGCAGTATTCATAAAATTTTGAACGTTTTTTCCCAAATTATAACGATTTCTTAATCGAAATAACATAAAAGGTATGAGTAAAATCTCAGCAGCAATTACAGCTGTAGGTGCATATGTGCCAGATTATGTATTGACCAATCAAATGCTTGAGAACATGGTCGATACCAATGACGAATGGATTACTACCAGAACAGGAATCAAGGAACGCAGAATTTTAAAAGAAGATGGCAAAGGCACTTCATACCTTGCCATAAAAGCGGCACAAGACCTTATTAACAAAAAAGGGATAGACCCAAAAGATATCGAGCTGGTTATTGTGGCCACGGCTACCCCCGATATGAAAGCGGCTTCAACGGCATCATTTACTGCTACGGGAATTGGAGCCATCAATGCCTTTTCGTTCGATATGGATGCGGCATGCTCAAGTTTTCTTTATGGTATGTCGGTAGCGGCAAGCTATATTGAGTCTGGCCGTTATAAAAATGTATTGCTGATTGGTGCCGATAAAATGTCGTCCATCATCAACTATAAAGACCGAGCCACTTGTATTATTTTTGGAGATGGTGCAGGTGCTGTTTTATTCGAACCCAACGAAGAAAACTTAGGACTTCAAGACGAATATTTACGAAGCGACGGTACAGGTAGAGAGTTTTTGCAAGCTACTTACGGAGGTTCATCATTCCCAATAACTGAAGAAGCCATGGCAAAAGGCGGGCAATACGCGTTTCAAGAAGGGCGCACCGTATTTAAAAACGCCGTGTTTAACATGGCCGATGCCACAGTAAAGATTTTAGAGCGCAATAACCTAACCAAAAACGATGTAGATTGGTTGGCAGCGCACCAAGCCAATAAACGTATTATTGATGCTACAGCACAACGTATTGAGCTAGAAGAGGAAAAAGTAATGGTGAATATCCATAAATACGGCAACACCACTTCGGCAACCTTACCACTGCTTTTAAATGACTACGAACCACAGCTTAAAAAAGGAGACAATATTATATTTGCCGCTTTTGGGGGCGGCTTTAACTGGGGCGCCATTTACCTAAAATGGGCCTATAATTAAAAAAGACACTAACCACTAACTTAAAAATTAGTAAACTATGGATATAAAAGAAATTCAAAACCTGATCAAATTTGTGGCCAAATCTGGTGCAAGCGAGGTTAAATTAGAGATGGACGATGTGAAAATCACCATCAGAACAGGATCGGATTCAGATAAAAATCCATCGGTGCAATACGCTCCGGTGCCAGCCCAAATACCACAGCAGGTAGTGGCAGCGCCAGCAGCTGAAACAGTAGCACCTGCAAAAACAGCAGAGCCAGCCGCACCTAAAGCAGCAGACGATTCAAACTATATTACTATAAAATCACCAATAATCGGTACGTTCTATAGAAAACCGGCACCAGACAAGCCATTGTTTGTTGAAGTAGGACAGACTATTGCAGAAGGCGATGTACTTTGTATTATTGAAGCGATGAAACTATTCAACGAAATTGAATCTGAAGTTTCAGGAAAAATAGTTAAGATTTTGGTTGACGATTCTTCTCCGGTAGAATTTGATCAACCTTTATTTTTAGTAGATCCATCATAACCCTTTAAAAATTCCAATAAGCTAATCTCAAAATCCCAATATTTGGAATTTAGTGATTGGAATTTGTAATTTTTAATTCAAAAGTTATGTTTAAAAAAGTATTGATTGCCAATAGAGGGGAAATAGCACTTCGTGTTATTAGAACCTGTAAAGAAATGGGCATTAAAACGGTAGCGGTGTATTCTAAAGCAGATGCCGAGAGTTTGCACGTAAAGTTTGCCGACGAGGCCGTTTGTATCGGCCCTGCACCAAGCAGCGAGTCGTATTTAAAGATGTCGAATATCATTTCGGCCGCCGAAATTACCAACGCCGATGCCATTCACCCAGGCTACGGTTTCTTGTCTGAAAACGCCAAATTCTCAAAAATCTGTGAAGAGCACGGTATTAAATTTATCGGCGCCAGCCCAGAAATGATTGATAGAATGGGTGATAAAGCTAATGCCAAAGCCACGATGAAAGCTGCTGGCGTACCGTGTGTTCCTGGTAGCGATGGTGTTATTGAAAGCTTTGAAGAATGCGAAAAACTGGCCAAGGAAGTAGGCTATCCCGTAATGCTTAAAGCGTCTGCCGGTGGTGGAGGTAAAGGTATGCGAGGCGTGTTTAAGCCAGAGGATTTGAAAAATGCTTGGGATTCGGCCAGACAGGAAAGTAAAGCGGCCTTTGGTAACGACGATATGTACATGGAAAAACTTATCGAAGAGCCTAGGCATATTGAAATTCAGGTGGTGGGCGATTCTAAAGGAAAAGCATGCCATTTATCAGAACGCGATTGCTCGATTCAGCGTCGTCACCAAAAATTAACGGAGGAAGTGCCATCGCCATTTATGACGGATGCACTCCGTAAAAAAATGGGTGAGGCGGCTGTAAAAGCAGCAGAATATATTGGGTATGAAGGTGCCGGAACCATCGAGTTTTTGGTCGATAAGCACCGTAATTTCTACTTTATGGAAATGAATACCCGTATTCAGGTAGAGCACCCCATTACCGAGCAGGTTATCGATTTCGACTTAATCCGTGAGCAAATTTTGGTCGCTGCAGGAGTGCCAATCTCTGGAAAAAACTATTTACCAAAATTACATTCCATAGAATGCCGAATCAATGCCGAAGACCCATATAACGGGTTTAGGCCATCGCCAGGTGTGATTACCACTTTGCATGCTCCAGGTGGGCACGGTGTGCGTTTGGATACGCACGTTTATGCAGGTTATGCCATTCCGCCAAACTACGATTCCATGATCGCTAAACTGATTACCACGGCACAAACCCGCGAGGAAGCCATCAGCAAAATGAAGCGCGCTCTGGATGAGTTTGTTATTGAAGGCATCAAAACAACCATTCCGTTCCACAGACAACTTATGGACCACCCCGATTACATTGCCGGGAATTACACCACGAAGTTTATGGAAGACTTTGTTATGGAAAAACCCATTGAAGAATAAATATTTAAAACTCCGAAATTTACTTCGGAGTTTTTTTATGCCCTTATCTC
>CAZZDI010000172.1:0-5726 GCA_964653155.1 uncultured Flavobacteriaceae bacterium
GACATAATGTGGATAAACGGAGGCAAAGGTCATTGTTGCAATTTGTTTGTTTTTTTCTGCTGTTACTTTCATTGCGTATGGAAGGTTTTCTTGTAAAAAATTTATTGGTTTGTATTGTTAGGCAAGGGAGAGATCATGATGTGGGCTCTGTGCGTTCCTGGATCCATAAGCCATGGGTGGTTTGGAGCGATGGGTTTTTCTGGCAATCCGGTGGATTTGGCTGTAGCATATGGCACATACACCACATAGCGGTATTGGGCATCTGCCACTTTTGAGGTTTCTGGATCATAAAGCTGATTTGGGCCATAATATATGTGCAAGGTTAATCCTGGTTCCCCCATACTTAGTTTGCCTGAGGCTACCTCTTCTTCCCTTATATCGAATATTTGTGCTGCATTCAATCCTTGTTCTCTTAAATCCCTTCCCCTTGCCATAAAGGGTTCCAGGTCTTTGTGGTAACAGGCTGCTTGAAAGCCTTCTTTTCTTGGGTCATCGGCTAGGACTATGAATTCGTTGTCGCCTTCCTTAAGGGTCATAAATTCGCCATCCATGTTGTAGCCTATTACTTTACAGCCTTCCCTACTGGCCTGGGGTGCCGCCATTAAGGAGGTGGCAATTAAGGCCTGGTTGGTGTTTATGTCAACCCATGGCTTGCTGGCCTGCTTGGAGGTACTGTCTGTAAGCGTTTTCTCTATAGGAGTTTCTTTATTGCTGTTCTTGGATTTATCATTGGTGTTACAAGAAATCATGATTCCTGCTAATGCTATTACTGTTAAAAGTTGTTTCATTTTTTTACATTTTTATTTTTATTATCAAGATGGTGTGCTCCTAATTTAGTAAATATAACTGAATTGTTCTATTTAGGACATAGTTCCTTAGGTAAACTTCCTTATTTTAATTTTCATTGTGGTTAAACAAGAATAAAAAGATGGCCCTAAGTGGTTTTATTTCATATAGAAAAAGCCGGAAATATCCGGCTTTAATTGAGTTCTATTGATAAAAAACATTACAATGCCTGTAACATTTGTAGGGTGTTTTTTAAGCTTTATTCAGGGATGTTAAGGGCTTTACAAACTTCTTTATATGATAATTGTTTCCATTGGTTAGCCGTTTTTGCACCTGTTAGTGGAGTGCCACCAGGAATAAGTACATATTTGTATTGCGCATTGATACCTGCACCAGTACCATTTACTTCATCATCGGTTAAGGTTGTGCCATCTGTGCTTTGAATGTTAAAACGAACATTTCCTCCATCTTGAAAATGAACCGAATAAAATGAGCGGACTGTATTTGATGTAAAATTTTGATAAGGTAGGATAAAGGGCACATTGTCTTTATAGCGGAAAAAACCTAATACTATGCCTCCATTTTCAAAGAAACTATCGTTAATATTTTCATTTTCAACAAGCATGGTTTTAAAAGTGGTTCCATCTGTAAAGTTCCAATCTTGATCCATCCAATCACTGTACATGACATTAGCAGTACCTGGCTCCCCTTGTTCGCCCTGTTCTCCTTGAATTCCCTGTTCACCCTGGATACCTTGTTCTCCATCTTCTACAGAGCATGAGATAATTGCTGTAAAAAGGCATAGATACAATACGGATTTAATAAAATTTGATGTTTTCATAAAGTTTTGTTTTTAAATTATAAGATTTCTAATTTTCTTTTAATAGTAAAATTAACCCAAAAGGTTAACAAAAAAAACTATTTTTTTTGAGTAGGTTGAACTCATAGGTAGACAAATGTCTTTGTTTTTACATGCCCATGCATATTTTGTAGGTTTGATGTTTTTTAATAATAAACCCCTTATGGCTAATTGCCATAAAGGGTCTTGGCTTGTAAGTTGGGGATTTACTTTTTAATGATTTTCTTGACAATGGTTTCATCGCCATCCATAATGGTCATAAAATAAAGTCCTTTTTTAAATTCGCTAATGTCTATGCTCATGGAGCCTTTTTGTCCCTCTAGAGACAGCTCCTTGATAGGGTTGCTGTTCATATCATGGATGATGGCCTTGGCATTGCCTGACTTTAAACGATACTCCAATTGCAACTTGTTAACTGCAGGATTGGGATGGATAGAAATTCCTGATGAATCCATATCTGTGGTTTTAAATATTTCCTTTGGGAGTGACACCACATTCATACAACTTCTGAAGGTTTTGTTATAACTGTAATAATTGCTATTGAGAACATGCGAGATGTACCCTCCACCCATGAGATTGCTTTTGTATAGCAGTTGGATGGTGTAGGTACCGCTTGTATTGCAACTGAAAAATCCAGAAGGATTGGAGCCCGTAGTCAAAGAATTTAGAGCGAAATCATACGAGGTGCTGCAGTTGCTGCCATTTGGAGGAAGCACCCTGAAATAGAGTTTAGGGGAATTTGAGTGAGTTCCTGTTGCTTTAAAGCCAATATAACCTGAGTTTTGACCTTGTTTGTCTTTTTGGCAATAGGCATTAATACTTAAATTTACAGAAGCTGTTGCTTCTTTTTGTACAATAAATCGGTAGTAACGGGTTTGGTAAACCTGCCCACCACAACTGGCTTCTACACGAATGTTGCTGGTGCCTAGTGGAAAATTGTGGTTGTATATGTCTACTTGATTGGGTTGCGTACCCATTAAACTCCCACCAGAATGTGAGTTATACACTTTAATGGCTTTGCTACTACAAGGGGAATTGGTAGAGCCCCAAGTACAGGTGCTAACTTGATTTTTAAAACGCAAATCTGTTTGCAACTGGTTTTGAAAATAAGGAATGGTAAAGGTATATACATTTACCGTGTAGTTGGGACCACCAGCAGATTCAATGGTTGTGGAGGTAGTTAAGGCAATCGCACTTGTGTTGTAGTAATTAAAATGGATTTCCCTGGCATAGGACGTGTTGGGACTTGGTAAGCAGTTTTGTGCTTGAAGACTAGCTGTAAGCATAAAAATAAGCGCCAGATATAAATACCTGCCTTCCCACTGTTGAAACTTTGATTTTAGATAGTTTGATTTTTTCATTTTATGTTATGTTTAATTACCCCTACTCTTTTAGCTTTTCGGGAACCGCTTTCAGAAGTATATACATTGGGTGATGGATTTGTTACCCTTAAACAGCATCCATATTTAAAAAAAAGTATGTTGTAACTAACATTGACTGTTACTGCTAACAGGTGCCTGTTGTTGCTTAAACAGCAAACGCCCTTAAGTTGGGCGTTTTTTTATTATATGTTGTTAAAATTATAGGGGTTTAAAGGGTTTAGCTGTTTGGTTATGTATGTGGCCGCTATTGTTGGCTTTTACATCCATGTTAAAAGGTAACCTGCCAAGGCACCTCCAATAACGATAAAGGCACTGTTCATTTTCTTAAAGACAAACACAGCAATCAGACTCAAGACGGCAATTAAAATGGTTCGCCAATCAGTTAAGGTGTCTTTTCCCATCTCCACACAAACGGCTACAATTACCGCAACTGCTGCCATATTCACAGCGTCTAAAAAGGCTGCAATACTTTTCAGTTTCCTCATTTTTGGAATGAGTGGGTTCAAAATTGCAACAAATATAAATGAAGGAAGAAAAATTCCAAGGGTTGCCGCCATGGCTCCCGAAAATCCCCCTAACTGCCAACCAATAAATGTTGCCGTTGATAAAACGGGTCCAGGCGTGAATTGTCCAACGGCTACGGCATCAATTAATTCTTGTCGGGTAAGCAAACCTGTACTGACCAACTCTGCATCTAAATACGCAAACAGTACGTAGCCGCTTCCATAGAGCAACGCACCGACTTTAAAAAATATCCAAAGAATTTTTAACGTACTGGCTGATGCTGTTACTTGCAATAAAATAAGTGGGGTAAAACTGTTCAGGTTGTTTTTAGAGTTGCGAATAAAATACCAAACCACACCTAGAAATCCACAAGCAAACAGTGCTACAATTTCATGAACGCCAAGCAAACAGGCAGTCAATGTTAATGCTCCTAAAATTCCAAGTTCCACATTTTTAAGAGCTTTTTTTCCAAGTCGGTAAACTGCCCCAAGAATAATGGCAATTACGGCTGGTTTTATGCCGTAAATGAAAGGCTCCACTTTTGGAAGTTGTCCGTATTGCTGATACAGCCATGCAAACACCATGGTAATAACAACAGCAGGAAAAACAAAACAAGCACCTGCCACTATCAACCCTTTCCAGCCGGCTCTTTCGTGTCCGCAGTGCATGGTCATTTCGGTGGAGTTAGGACCTGGAATTAGGTTGGTTGCACCTACCAAATCAAGAAAATGCTGATGCGTCATCCACTTTCTTTTTTTTACCACTTCATCTTCCATCATAGCAATATGAGCCGCTGGACCACCAAAGGCGATACTTCCTAACTTGAAAAACAATAAAGCAACTTCCTTTAAATTTTTACCCATTCTTTGAAAGTTTTTCGTCAAGCGACCATTTTCCACCACCTTTAATTATCAAAAACAGACTTCCCAAAAGCATTGCCCAATCCGTTCTACTACCATGCATCATTGCCCAAAATCCGTCATTGGCTAAAACGTCTGATTTTGTGGTTGCCATGGCGACCAACATTATTACAAGTGTTGGAATACTTGCCAATCTGGTGAGTAAGCCAAGTAAAATCAATGCACCACAAACAATCTCGAACGTGCCAACAAAGGTACCGAGAAATTCTGGTGATGAGAGTCCAATTTTTTCAAATCGTCCGGCTCCACGAATGGCAGGAAATAAGAATTTTTGTATGCCTTCGGAAAGAAAAACCACTCCTACCATTAAGCGAATAATGATGGTGGTTTTTGAATGGTCTGAACCAATTAGTTTTTGGAACATAGTTATTTACGAATTGGTGATTGTCTGTAAAAATAAGGCCCTATCAACTGTTTGTAAATATAAGAAAGCTTTTATTGAATTTCACTTTCAATGGCTTTTCTAATTGTCCTTTATTTATAGTTGGCATATTCCCAATTTGCGTCTTGCCCTACTCATCTTATTCGCTAGGATATTACTATGGCTTTGAACCGTTTTAAATGCCTTGGTTTTATGCTCCCTATCGTTTGTAAAAAATATAGTCCGTTACAATTGGGTCCATTCCATTTTGTCTCAAATCTGAAACGATTTGTCCTTTATGATGACTAAAATGGTTTGCTACGTGAAATAAAATCTGTTGTATGGAATTACTAAATTCTGTGCCGTTTGAATTTTTATATGTCACTCTTTCTTCCAGTTTACGTGTATCAAGTATTTTCAGTGTCTCTAGATAATTTTCGTTATCAATTAATTTGCACTCTTTAAGCAAATGAACTTGGTGAACACCCAATTGTTTTTTTTTAATTATTCTTGCATTCCAGATCTGGTGGGCATTTATAGAATGAGAAATGAGCGAAATAGTCCTTACTGGTAATTTATTCTCATATGCCATGAGTTGGTTAATCAGCTTTTGGTTAAAGTGATTATGATATTCAAATATGTCTTTAAAAAAATCCTTCATCTTTCTATTCGAGTATGTTTTTTTAATAATAAACCAACACTACAAGAACAACCAACGCCTGAAAACCCATCCCAGACCAGACCAATCCCCATAGTGGCAAACCAACAAGCTCCGGTTTCCGACTTGGCGGACAGGCAGTCAACACGGCATTCCCCCTCGGAGGGGCAGGCATGTTGGGTTCCCGAAGGGTCGGGACAGGCTGTACCGACCACACAGCCTGCCCCGATTTATTATCGGGGAATGCTTAGTTATT
>CAZZDI010000173.1:0-5694 GCA_964653155.1 uncultured Flavobacteriaceae bacterium
GGACCATTTCTATCGTAGTCATCATATCGTGCGGCATTATTCCTGAACCACTCTGGCGAACGGTAATAATGCTCATCAACAATGGCTACATCGCGTTTTTTAAGCGCTTCCCAGCCGTACTCGAAATGCTCTCCATCTGGCGAAGGCCCACTTCCCGAAACCACGATAATTTCGGGATATTTTTCTTTGATGGCCTTTTCAATGATGGCATAACGCTCAATATAAACCTCGCCCCATTGCTCGTTACCAATACCAATATATTTCATATTGAAAGGTTCTGGATGCCCCATTTCGGCACGCAATTTCCCCCAGTTGGTTGAGCTGTCTCCATTGGCAAACTCAATTAAATCCAAAGCATCCTGAACGTAAGGATCTAATTCATCCAATGGCACCAACTCGCCTGTATTGTATTGGCAAGCTATTCCGCAACTTAAAATGGGCAAGGGCTCCGCCCCCAAATCTTCAGATAATTGGAAATACTCGTAAAAGCCAATTCCGAAACTTTGGTAATAATCTGGCGTGAACTTATGCATAAATTCGGTATTCCACCGGTTTACAAGCACTTCCCTGTTTTCAACTTTGCCAACCGTTTTTTTCCATTGGTAACGGCGCTCTAAAGTTCTTCCCTCTACAATACATCCGCCAGGAAACCTTAAAAATCCGGGATTGAGGTCGTCCAACAATTGCACAAGATCTTTCCTTAGGCCTTTTTCCCTTCCCTTCCAAGTGTCTTCCGGAAACAAGGATACCATATCCAAATCGATTACGCCTGTACCGGCAAAGGTTATTTTAAGCTTTGCTTTTTCCTCTGTTTCCGAAGCTACCATTTGTGCTTTGTAATGCTTCCAACCATTACCGTTTGGCATTATTGATGTTTCGCCTATTACATTATCCGATTCGTCAACAAGCTGAAATACTACTTTTTGAATGTCGCCACTTTGCTTGGCCATATCAACATACAGATTGTACTGGCTGTTCTTTTTGATGCCCATGCCGCGGTAGCCTTCATTTATGAGCTGATAACCATCGGCACTTTTCACCGTTACCCTGGCAAAATTATGATTGGTGTTCTGCCCTTTGTATTTCATAATATTGAGCATTCCCGAATTTTTATTTAAAGAATGCCTATTGGTATTGGGTTGCTGCCACCCCATGGAAGGGTTTAAAGTAAACTCGAACGAGCGGTTTTTTACCAATTCGGCATATAAACCGCCATCGGCCGCAAAATTGATGTCCTCAAAGAAAATACCGTACATGGTTGGCTGTACTTCTGCTACAGATTGGCTAACATCTACATGCAAAGGCCCTATTTGTGCTTGAGCAATTAAAAAACTTGGTAATATAGCTGCCGTGAAACAGAGCTTTTTCATCAAATTATAATTCATCTTATCTGTTAGTTTTAGTTTGTTAGTTTGCTAGTTTGCTTTTCCATTTATTAGCCTGATGCCGTAAACCCCAGCTGTTGTGGAATTGGGCATGGCCTCGAACCGAAGGTTTAAAATGTTATTTTGCTCAACAATATCTTTTGGCAATTCATAATCGACCTCAAAAAATGTATCACCTTTTGTTCCGTTATGCTCTGGACTTGCTATTAATTTACCGTTCAGTAAGATTTTGAATTGTCGCCCACTGTCTTTTCCGTAATAGGTTATCCGAACAGCCTTGGCCTCATTACCCTTATTTTTTAAATTGTAGCTGAACCACCCTTGGGCATCGCGCCAGTGCCTGTTTTTGTGCACGCCGCTGTTTGAGTTTTTAGATTCTATACCGTGATCGGATTCTGGCTGTTGTTCTCCGGGAGCTACATAATCTAAAGTGATGGACCGTAAATAAGCTTCCTCTTTTTGTTTATTTTCAAGTTCTTGCTTTCTTTTTTCCAAGCCTTCCGGTGTTTCGGTATCAAAATAAATGGCATAGCGTTTTTCATGGATTTTATAAAACGGTTGGAGTTCTACGTTTTTGAAATGTTCAGGGTACATCAATCCGTTTGTTGAAAACTTCAATGTTTCATCTGGAATGGGTTTGATGTGTTTTAAAATATCCGATTTATCTTCTGAAATAAACATGGGAGCTTGCGCCATGGGTAAAAAAGGTCCGTTGGCAATATGGCCTCCTCTACTATCGTCTGCAAACATGCCCTCTTGGTTTTCTTCACCTGTTACAGCGGCGAGCACAATGGGGCCGTATTTAACCGAAACAAAACCTGATTCGTCGGGAATCTCTTCAAGACTCAATTGCATGGGCAATTCCATTTCGATACTGTCGCCTGGTTTCCATTTCCTGCTCAATGCCACATAACTGCCCGGGGTAGCGTTAATATTTTGCAGTTTTCCGTTTACTGTTATTTTCAGTTCGCTATTTTTAACCCATGATGGGTAACGCAACTTAATGGTCGCTTTTGTTTTCTTTTTGCTTTGCCAGATAAGTTGGGTTTTGGTTTCTTCTGGGAAATGGGTATTTTGTATAACCGTTGCTCGTTTTTCTTTCCAATTTACTTTTGAAGGCATGAACAAATTAACGTAGAGCGTATCGGCTGTTTTTGCATAGATCAACTCATTATATTTGGTATGGTTTTCCAAACCTGACCCGACACAGCACCAAAAACTGGTTTCGGGCTGTGAGTACACCCTGTAATGTCCCGGACGTATTGGGGTAAAATATACAAATCCGCCTTTGGGGTTTTGGCTAGACAGGATGTGGTTGTAAAGTGCCCGTTCATAAAAATCGATATAGTTTTCGTTTCCGGAATCTTCAAACAACAGCTTGCTTAACTTTAACATATTATAGGTATTGCAAGTCTCTGGGCCTTGTTCGCTGGTCAACACAGAACTGAAATCGCCAATAGGATTAAAGTGTTCCCTAACGCTATTTCCGCCAATACTCAACGAGCGGTGTTGGGTTACATTATCGTAAAAATGGGAGGCCGCTTTATGGTATTTTTCGGCTGCCCCCAACTGGCTTATTCGTTTAAAGCCAATAAACTTTGGGATTTGAGTATTGGCATGCATTCCTGTTAAAATATCATTATTTACCGCCAACGGATCCAAAAGTGCATGTTCTGAAAACCGCTTAGCCAACTCTAGATATTTTTTATCGCCTGTAATGGGGTAAACTTCGGCAAAAACCTCATTCAGCCCACCGTGTTCTGAGCGCAGCATGTCCTGTATTTGGGCTTCGGTCAAATTTTCAGTGATTTCCATAAACCAATCGGTTAAGGCTATTAACATGTCTTTAGCCTCAGTTTTATGCGCATGAACCCAAGCATCTTTAAGCCCTGCAAAAGTTTTGTGGATGTTATAAAGCGGCACCCATTTACCATTTAAACTAAAACTGCCGGCGTTGATATGGCCAGATTCTATCTCTTTCCAAAGTTTTTCACTTTCTGGAACACCTCCAACATAACCATTTCCATTTGCCACTTGCGCCTTTTTTAATTCTGATAAAGTATAGTTTAACAAACTATCGGCCTCCTTGCTTTTGGTTGAAGCATAGTACATAGATAGCGCAGAAACGTAATGCCCCAGAATATGACCATCAAGCCCAGTGTTTTCCCAGTTTGTATATGATTTTGCCTTGGGCTGGAGACCTGCTTCCCGTAAAAAAGGGGCAAGCAACCTATCTGGGTTTAGCTGTTTTATGTAATTAAAATCTGCCTTGGCAGCTTGATTAAAGACGCCTTCGGTCACAGCGACCTGGTCCAATGGAAAAGCAGTTACTTTTTGCTGTGCTTTCATCAATATTGTACAGCACATAAATACACTTCCTAAAAAACATTTAATATTAATCCCAAGCCTTTTAATATCCATAATTCAAAATTATATCAACCACAAATGTAATTTTTACACTTGTAAAATAACGCCAAAAAAATTAAACTTCCAAATTTTTAATATTGTACTTATCTTGTTTCGGAACAGCTCACTTTACTCGAACACAAAATTTAAAACCAACACAGGTTTTAACCACAATTACCGATTTGTAGAAATTTATTGAACAGAAGCTTTAGCCCCAATGTAGGTTACATGAAGTTTGGGCAGGTAATATTATATACTACTAAACTAAACAGGACTGGCTGCAACTAACCTTTATCATGTATCTGTTTTGCGGGCAAGTAACCAGTTGGCCATCGAATAATAGTTTACATACAAAATGAACCCGCTGTGCATTTTGATTGAAGTACCCAAGTGGGTTTAAAAATTGTTCCCTACAGCTATTGGGAGAGAACTTTTGGCTACTGAAATTCTAATTATTGATCGTTCTGCTGAACGAAGACGAAGTGCTAATTTTTCTCATTTCAATTGAAAAAATCCACTCTTGACGGTTTTTTCAAAATGTACAATGGGTAAAATATATTTTTTAATGCCTAATAGTCAAATAAACGCCCTTAAACATTTGGTTAACCAAACCTCTGTGAACTGAAGTTCCACACAACCAACTAAAAGTAGGATTGTTAACACAAATTTTAACCACGAGCGCTTAAATAATTTTTCGAAATTGTACGTAGAAACCCGTGTATTGGAAACGTAGAAATATTTGTATAAACTGAAAGTATTGCCCTTAAAGTGCATAGTTTCACCCAACGGCTGTGACTAATAAAACTTATAAAAAATGTTTTTTCTTTCTACTTTTCGGTCTTCGTTTTGAGAATGTTTTTTGCACTGTCTGAAGCACAAATCAGTCCTGCTCCAAGCATAATGATGTCTTTAAGCACCAATCTACCGGCTCCTGACAAGTATGGAAAACCGTGTTGTGGCGTTGGGAAATCGCCTCCTAAATTTGGCACATATACTTCGGGCGTAGTAATTAAAAAGGACAGAGTGACAATAGACATCCCAAAGGTTAGCAACCCACCAATTAATCCTATTTTAGCAGACCAAATACCAAGCAGGGTAAGGAGGCCAATTATTACAATTACAGTTCCCAAACCATAAGAAAAAATATAAGTGCCATTTTCTTTATGCCAGTCTATATTTTTTTGAACAGTCTTGCCTTCGGGATTCTTGTAGCCTTTATATTCTGGGGTTTCCTTTGCATAAAAGAAAGACATTAACGGGCTATTGGCCACAAAGGGAACAATGCCGTCTGCTTCATATTGAAATGCCTTCAAGCCTCCTATCCAAGCCATGACAATAAATATGGAAATTCTTGTTAGATTGATGAATTTTCTATCGTTGTTTGCTAAAATTGCGACAAGTTTGTTCATTTTAAATGTGTTCTATTGCTTCTGTTTGTTAAACTATTTTTATGATTTCAAGGATATTTTTTGAGGCCTCTTTTTGGTCCCTAGAGACATTCATTGGGCAGGTCAATGTCTTTTTTAGCTTCAATGGGCTCTAAAAATTGAACCGGGACAACGCACAACCCTGTATCAATATTGCAAAAATTTGGATATTTGGCGTATATAGTTTTCATAATTATTATGTTTTAATATTTAATAATCTCTATGGCTGTTATAGGCTATGTCAACTAGCTTTTGTGGCCTTTGCATTTTTAAGTTTCCCGGAATTTTTCAATCCATCCAAAAACACTTTGCCCAATTTAGTGTTTATATTTGATTATTCAAATTTGATTAGATGCCCGTGTTCTTATTTTAGCTTTTTCAGTTGGTTCTATATCCCAACAAATGGGGTTGTGCAACAAATCATATAGCTAAATCTACATAAAATGTCATGCTGACGAAGGAAGCATCTCATTTAT
>CAZZDI010000174.1:0-5687 GCA_964653155.1 uncultured Flavobacteriaceae bacterium
TTTGTTACCACCAGCCTTTTACGTTATAAACCACATTTTTTGGCTGACCTTGTGCATAGGCCAAAGCGATTTCCTTTGTGGTTTCCGAACGTGTTTTTTCTATTTCGGTAATACTTTCCAACTGCTTATCCAGCAAATCCCAATTTCTATCGGTATTTCTTGCTACACCTTTTTTAATGGTACCTGCCAAGCTTTTTACTTGTGAAAAACATTTAGAACTTGGTTCTATCTCGTTTAAGTACATGGCAGCTTCTTTTGCGGCTTCGTAATCTTGGCTAGTATTCCAGGCGTTGGTTGCTTTATTGAGAAGCACGGTACAATCTCTATTTATTTTCTTCTTATAAATACCCTCAATTCTACTTTGTGCTTCGTTGTAGCAATCTTTGGATACTACTGGAACTGACGACAACACGTACAATGCCTGATCAAATTGGTTTTGATTGGCCAAACTTTCGGCTTCTTTCAAGATGAAATCGCAACCATCGTTATAATATTCCAATATTCTGTTTTTAGCTTGCTCTATAAGGTTCGCTAGTTCGGCATTGTTAACATTTATATTTCTGAAGGCCGACAAATAAGCTTTGTTTTCGTTAGTGCCTACTCCTTTAACATTTACCGCAGCACTGCCAAACTTTACGCCATTAACGCCATCGCCTACGTAAAAAGCGACTTCGAGGTTGAGCACCACTTTTGGCGGGGCACTGGCCAAAACTTCTTTTGATAACACCGATACATTGGGCACTATAATAAATTGGCTGGGATAGCCCGTTGAGCCTGCAATGCCATTTTTGGTAAGGATCTGCGCCATTTTGCTCTGCAAATTATTTTTTGCCGATAATGGAATATTTTCAACTTGGTCTGAAACGTACGGAACAATAGCGATACGTCCCAAATCGTCTGTTTTACCTCCATTGTTTTGGGCATAAACCATTGATGCGCCCATACACAAAAACAAAGCAAGTAATCGTTTTATTTTTAATTTCATAATTATATTTTTATTTACTTCCTAGATAAATTGTAGCCTCACCCAACCCTCTTGTGGTTATTTTATTTTCAATACTGTATGGGGCGTTTCTTAAAAAACGACTTAACAACGATGCAAAACGTCTGGTATCCATGGCACTTTGCCTACCGTTTCGATCGTAATAAAGTGGTATTCTAACTTGATCGAATATCAACATATTTTCAGTGGCATCTTTTGTATTAAATCTTCCGTTTACAGTATTGGCAGCCATCCAATCTTCTATAATGAAACCCAGTTCTTCTTGATCGGCTCCGTAGTAAGACTCCAAATCATTTTCCCAATCGCTCCATCGTTTTATGGAAATGCTTACCTCTCTGCCGTTCTCAAATAAATCATCAAAATGGGTTTGCAATCGGTCTGCAAAAGGGCCAATATGCGAAATCACAGCTTCTTCCAACAGCACAGGTAATTCAACCGAAAAAGAAGGTGCTCCGGTGCCTGCCGCTGTGGCAACCTGTTTATTGGAATAGGCATCAATACCCTGTAAATTGAACGTAATTGAACGTTCCGGCCCCACCTTATTAATAGACCACGTCATTTGTATAATAATATCGGCCTTAGATTGATTTAAAAGTTGATCTACAGGACTTTCAGCAACTTCTGCCCCTGATGATTTTGAACTTCTCATAGCATCGAGCGCACTAACCTGTGAAATAGATTTGATTTCAGATTCCATGTTTTTTAAAGGGAATCCTCGATCGGCCATTAAACCGTTAAGCTTACTTACCACAAGCAATAAATCTGAACTTTCTTGAAAAGCTCTTTTGTAATCTGGTATAACCACTGGAGTACCTTGGTTATCGAAATTTAGCGAATAACCATTTGTAATGCACCAATTATCGCTGGGCACCACCATAATGGTTGGCTTTTTTGCCTGCGCATTCGATAGAATGGGCAACAGCAACACAATGACAATCAGTTTTAGTAAATGTTTGATTTTCATATTTTTATTTCTTTATTGAATAATATTATCATTTCTTAAATGCGACTTCAAGCCTTGCATGTCTATTTCAATTATAATTTCAAAAGCATGCTCTCCTTCACTTTTTTTATTGACCTTAAGCTTTCGTCTTAGCCAATTTTCGTCGGGCAGCCCGGCATACTTTTCAAAATCACCCTTTGGCGCATAAAATTGGTTGAAATACTGCTCGTTGTTAATTTTTGCATTGGGGTTTGAAACAATGGGCCTCATGTTGCAGGACGAATTTCCGCCTCTTAAACCCTTAAATAGTACATCGTCAATAGCGCGTCTTCTGGCATTGAGTATGGCCTCCTTTTCGTCCATACCTATGCCCCATGCCTTAACGGTTTGTAGGCCGCTCCGGTTAACGGAAACGCATTCTGTTTCGTAATCAAAATATCCTGAAATGGTTTCGATTTTAGATTTGCAGGACACTACAATAAGTGCACATGCGCACAAAACCAAAATGTTTAAATGTTTTTTCATATTGCTACTTATTAAAATCCTGATGACAATCCTTTTATAATTCCGGCACTTTCAAGATGTTTTCTTAAACCGGCAATGTTTACCGATACAATTACACCAATTTTATATTCGTTCTTACCTATTTTAAAACGGTCTTCGGCCGCCACGGCTCCGTCGGTAGTTAGGGTTACGAATTTTTGGAAATCGCCGTTTTCTTCAAAAAAACCTTCAAAGAAATCTCTGTTTTTTTCCTCTAAATTGGGGTGCCTGGCCAAAGGTGGTTGGCGTACGCAGCCTACATCGTTTTGTGGGATACCTCTAAAAATAACGCCGTGTATGGCATTCTTTTTTGATTGCTCGATGGCTACATTTTTGTTTTTTGAGTATGAAAATATCTTTATAACATACGATCCGTCTGAAGACACATTAACGCACTGTATTTCGTAGCGCCAATTTTCGGTGTCTTTATCGGCTTTCTTTTTTGCTGCTCTTTGTCCGTAAGCGCTCATGGTAAGGCAGGACACAAAGAAAAATAAACTTAATTTGAGGAATGTTTTATACATAATTGAATATTTAGTTAATCTGTCTGATAAGCATTCCTGATGCTAATTTTTTTGAACTTCCTTTAAAAACCGTGTACTGCTCTTCTTGGTCGCCATTGGCTTCATCGGCCAAATAGGTGTTGTCCCAAATACGGCTGCCATCTACCTTTATTATGCCAACACGCTCGTAAGACGTAGTGCCATCTTCGTTCAAGATTTGCTCAAGCACTTCAAACTTGTCGCTTTTATCCAAATCTTCCTTTAGGCCAATTTTGGCGGCAATGGGATCAATTGAAAGCAAAGGGGTTTTTACCCTAAACTCTTCGTAAGAGCGCTGAAGTTTTCCAATGTTTTTATCAACCGCCTTTGTTGTTGCAATTTCTATAAGCTGTTCGTTGGATTTTGAAGTGAATATGGTTGATTGCAAGTTGTTTCGCGACACTTCGTTGCCCACATACTCCAGTTTAAACAAATCGGTATTATCAAAAGCTTCTTTTTTGGCCTCGTCGTAATTGTGTTCATCGATCCAAAAGTTTTCGTAGAATGATTGGGCTACTTCGTCGTTCCAAACCAAACGGTACAAATAGGAAGTTGTTCTTACAAAATAGCCTTTGCCCACAATGTCTGATCCTATTTTTGCGGCAGAAGCTACGGTTGTAATATTTTCTGCGCCCGGCACAAACGAAGCC
This sequence comes from uncultured Flavobacteriaceae bacterium, assembly GCA_964653155.1. Lineage (GTDB taxonomy): Bacteria > Bacteroidota > Bacteroidia > Flavobacteriales > Flavobacteriaceae > Flavisericum. The sequence continues at coordinate 3,682 of CAZZDI010000174.1, forward strand.
GCCGATGCCAATGTATTTAAAAAGCCTCCCCGTTTTTTGGCATTTTCCTCTTTATTGGTGTATTTATAATCGTAAACCACCACAAACGTATTGCCTATTAATTCGCGCCCTGCATCAGATAGCAGTGCCTTGCCACGAATGGAAGATTGAGCCACTTTTACATCAATTTCTGATGCATTGTACTGTCCGCGCTCTGCAATTAGGTTCATGTTAAACCTTCCTTTTTCATCTCTATTAAACCATTTGGCTACCATATTTCTGGCTACGCCCGCTTGGTTCAAGTAATTTTCAATAAGGTCCGTTTGGTCTTTTTCTCCGGCATCGCCGTGGGCCGGAATTAAATATGGCCCCATATTGTGGTTGTTGAATTTTTCCGATAATTCTGTATTTCCAAAGGCATCCTTTATAACATCGTAATGTTCTCTGGAATTATCATCCAACATTAAGGTGTACAATGAACTTCTTCTATATTTTAATTTTCCGGCATCTTCAATATCCATTTTGCTGATACGTTCGGTATCTTCGGAAGATTGAACCGTTTCTAAACCAGAATTTGAAGCATAACTTGCCCCTTCGGCCGAGCTTTGAATGGATTTTGCCTTTAACATTAGTTGGTAGGCTTGCTCTCTACTGTTAAGATTGTTAAACACATCTGAATCCGATAGATTTTCAACGCTAGCCAGTGATTTGGCTAATTCTTCAGAACCGCTTGTGGTAGTGGTTCCTTCTGATGCAATACCACCAATATTGCTCGCAATTGTGGTATTCACTAAGCTTATATTCGATTTTGACACGCTGCCTAAGTTGGCCACATTTTGTTTTAAAGATTGGTTGGCGTAGTGTTCAAAACTTTCATTAAAGCGGTAATCGTACCTCATTACCGATTGGGACTCTGAATTTAAATCGGCATTACTTGATGTTGTTTTTACAACAGAAGCAACCTCTTTTGGCAAAACAAAATCTCCAAAGTTAGTGTAATCATTATAATAGCTCTGTGTTGTGCTGGTAATATCTTGCGTTTTGCTAATTATAATTGCAGCGATTTTTTTATAATCGCCAGCGTCATAAAAATTCTGCACTTCCATTTTGGACGAAAACATGTCCATGGTATAGCTTAATTTATAAACTTGCTTGCCATCAAACACTGTTTCTTCTACAACGGCATCGGCTGATGGCGGATCGTTCAAAACGGTCATGCCAGCAGTTTCTTTATAAATGTTTATTACGCTTTCGGGCAATGGCATTTTTCCGCCTCCGGTACTCATTTCCATAAAGCCAGATTCTCCGTCAAAAACATTTCGGTTATTCATGTTATCCATTTTCATAACCGTAATACATTTTCCATCGGTAGTTTTGTAATTAAGCATTACCGAATTGGTTTCAATTTTTCCCGTTTTCATTTCCATAACAGAACTCATCGTATTTATTTCTGTTATGCTCGTAATTGAAGGAATGGCCCCCTGGGGATCGATAAACTTTAAGTAATTTTGGTAAACACTCTCGGCAGTAATCTCAGTGTTTGCAACATGGTTGCTTTTAGGTTGGTTTTTAACGATTGGAACACTATCGTTCTTGACTTTTAAACTATTAGCGTTTGCTTGTGAAAACACAGCAAAAACCGCTAACAAACTTAACGTTTTGTATGTTTTTTTCATGGTTGGTTATTTTAAATAGCAATTAATTGTAATTCGCCCTCAATACGTTTACATAACACTATTTGTAGGTTTAAAATTTAGGTTTGGCAATTTGCTTTTTTAGTTTTGAGAGGTTAAAACAAATTACGCGGTAAACTTATAAAGTAATTAAAAGGCAAAAAATAACCACTTTTTGGTATTTTCTACCTTTACATGATTGAAACAAAAAATGCCTATTCCAACAAATAGAACAGGCATTGTTTTATAGTAATCCCTCGTAAGCAATTATTAATAGCACCGCAAATTTAAACATTGAACCATCGCCAAAAAATAACCACTTTTTGGTATTTTTTCAGAGCGATGTTTACTTGA
>CAZZDI010000175.1:0-3079 GCA_964653155.1 uncultured Flavobacteriaceae bacterium
TTTTTAGGATTAAATTGCTTGACCAATTTGGCCCAAAGCATTCGTGCGGCCCGCATTTTGGCAATTTCCATAAAATGATTCATGCCAATGCCCCAAAAGAAGGAGAGGCGCGGGGCAAAATCATCGATGTTTAAACCAGCTTTCAGCCCGGTTCTGATGTATTCCAAGCCGTCGGCCAAGGTATATGCCAATTCGATATCACAGGTGGCGCCAGCTTCTTGCATGTGGTAACCCGAAATGCTGATGCTGTTGAATTTTGGCATGTGTTTACTGGTGTATTCAAAAATATCGGAAATGATTTTCATGGATGGCGATGGCGGATAAATGTAAGTGTTCCGCACCATGAATTCCTTTAAAATATCGTTTTGTATGGTGCCGGCCAAATCTAAGGGCTTAATACCTTGTTCTTCTGCAGCAACGATATAAAACGCCATAATGGGTAAAACGGCACCGTTCATGGTCATGGAAACGCTCATTTTATCCAATGGAATTTGGTTGAAAAGTATTTTCATGTCCTCCACCGTATCGATAGCAACACCTGCTTTTCCCACATCGCCAGCTACGCGCTCGTGGTCGCTGTCGTATCCGCGGTGGGTAGCGAGGTCGAAGGCAACAGACAGGCCTTTTTGTCCACCCTCCAAATTGCGTCGGTAAAAGGCGTTGCTTTCTTCGGCGGTTGAAAACCCAGCGTATTGTCTTATGGTCCAGGGGCGGCGCACGTACATGGTGCTGTAAGGCCCACGGAGATTGGGCGTAATACCGGCCGCAAAGTTTAAATGCCCTAAGTCTTCAATGTCTTTTTTTGAATACACCGATTTTACCCCAATCCCTTCGGCTGTTTGAAAGGTTGAGGTTTCCGGTTTTTGTTTTCCGGTTTCAGATTTTAATTCGATATGTTGAAGGTGCTTTCTCAAATTTTAGTTGTGGTTGTGCCCGGCATGCGGATCAACGGGCATGGGTTTTGGTGTTTTGTTGAAATCGACTTTTTCTTCAACGGCAGGTCGGTCAAAATTCACATTTGAAAAATCAACATCGAACATTTTGGCATAAAATAAATCGAGCGCAATGTAAAGCGCCAAATATTTGTCGTTTAAAGCTTGGCTGTACTTGGTGGTAAGCGGTACGCCGAAAAGTTTTGGTGCCATGGTGTTGGTTGATAAAAGTGCATCCAGCGTTGTTTTTAGGGCTTCATTTTTAAGGTTGCTGGCTATGCAGGCCATGGTTTTGCCGTTGTAGTTAAAATGACTTTTAGCGCTGTTGGCATCCCAAAGGTCGTTTTCGTTTTTTAAAGCTTGGAACACGTTGTAGGTGTGTTTTGATACGATATCTTCAAATTTTAATTGGGCATGAACCGATGTTCTAATGGTTTGCGAATACGCCCTAACCAACGAAGTATTCGGGTTTGTTTTTTTGTGAAAGTTTAAAATATCGTTTTCGAAAGCATAAACCGCTTCGTTCAAAAGCTTGGAATTAATGCCCTCGCAGGCGATAAGCGCCGGTTTATCGGCATATTTAAAGTCTGTAAAAGTTTGGTCGTTTTTACAACTGCTTAATGTGATAATAGATAAAAGAATGATTAAGGTAATTTTTAGGTTCATTTTAATGTTCATGTTTTAATCGTTTTTGTTCTAAATTTTCGGCTAAACGCTTTTCTATTATAGGTTCAATTAATGTTTTTCGGGGGTTGGTTTTAACGAACGGATAAAGTTCCAATTCATTTTTCATCCGGTCATCCGGATTTTGGTACCTGTTGCTGCCCACCAAAACAGCTTCTTTGGTGTTGAATTGGTCTTGTTCCTTTGCGGCACTTTCTTTTATTTTCTTTTGAATGATGCCGTTTTTCAACTGTTTTAAAAAACCACCTTGGCTTTCAATATCCTTAAAAAGGATTAGTGTTTTTTCGGCCAATTGGTTGGTGATGGTTTCAATGTAATAAGACCCGTCCGCAGGATTATCGACCACATCAAAATAGCTTTCATGTTTTAGAATGAGCAATTGGTTTCTGGCAATACGTTCGCCAAAATTATTGGTTTTGTGGAAAATGGCATCGTAAGGCAAATTACAAATGGTGTTGGCGCCACCCAAAACGGCACTCATGCATTCGGTGGTGGTGCGCAGCATATTGGTGTTGTAATCGTACAGGGTTTTATTGCGTTTTGTGGGGGTGGCAAAAATGTGGCAATTGGGGTTGGCGTTGTATTCATTGGCGAGTGTTTTCCAAAGTTTTCGCAAGGCACGGAGTTTTGCGATTTCAAAAAAATAATTGGTGTCCATGGAAACATTGAAATTTACTTCAATCTGTTTCCAAAAATCATTTTCAGAAAAATCCTTTTGATGGAACTGATTCAAGTACTCATTGGCGTGCGCCAAACCGTAGGCCAGTTGCTGCACCATATTGGCGCCGGCATTTTGGTAAAGTGATAGATCTACTGAAAACGATTTTGTGTGTTTAACAATGTTTTCGAATTGCTGAAAATCGTGGTTCAGCGATTTAAACCAATTTCCGGTTTTGGCCAAATTCCCGATAACATCGGTTTCGATGTGAATTTTAGGTTTCACTTCGACTCCGCTCAGTGAACGGGTACAAATGGACATAAGTTTATTAATGAATGCTTCTGAAAGAAACAGTGTTTTGATGTGAATAGTAACCGAAGCTAAATCGATATGTTTTAATAATGCTTCAACTGAAATAGCTTCCGAAGGTATAATAAATAGAATGCTTTCGGCGCCACGATTAATAGCGTCGATGGCCGTGGCGTTCGATTTTTCAACTTGGGCCACATAAATGGATTGGCAAATCTTCCATTGGGAGGCTTTGGTATTCGATATTTCGGGAAGCGCATCAAAATCATCGGCATGGTAAAATGGCTTAACATCAATACCCTCGTTCGATTTCCAAATGAGCGTGCTGTAATCGGCTCCTTGTAAATCGAACTGTATTTTCTGTTTCCATTGTTTGGCAGAAATGTCGTTAAATTCGCTAAATAGCGATTTAGTCATCGTTCTCGGTTTTTAAACTGTCTTCGTATTCAATGATATAAATTTCTTCATTCTCACGTTTCATGTAATATTCCTCGCG
>CAZZDI010000175.1:3179-5664 GCA_964653155.1 uncultured Flavobacteriaceae bacterium
TCCAAATCGCGACCACGTTCCGAAATATCGCGTTTCAGCCTACGGATTAATCGCTCATCGGTATCGGCATGCACAAATACTTTTATGTCGAACATATCTCTCAATTCTGGGTTCGAAAGCACCAAAATGCCCTCAACGATCATCACCTTCCGCGGATGCGTTAAAATGGTATCGCCCGTCCGATTGTGTTTTACGAATGAATATACTGGTTGGTGGATGGGCTTTCCGTTTTTCAGTTCCTGTAAATGCGCCGTCAACAGCTCAAAATCGATGGATCTTGGGTGGTCGAAATTAATTTTAACACGCTCATCAAAACTTAAATGTGAGGTGTCTTTGTAATAGGAGTCTTGCGATAGGATGCCCACTTCGCCTTCCGGCAATTCATTTAAAATCTGATTGACCACGGTGGTTTTTCCGCAGCCCGTGCCGCCCGCAATTCCGATTATAAGCATGCTTCTTTACTTTTTACAAAGTTAGTTAAAGAACTCATTTAAACTTTTTCGATAGGCTAAAAAAATTGACTTTTTTTGCCCATTCATCGTCTTTTTTTTCTTCCGTAGCGCTGCTATGAAACTCAAAAAAAGCCTTCAACTGAACAAAAAAACTTCCAATTTTCGCTTCAATCCAAAAAGATTAAATGGGTTCTGAATGAAAAACCTTTGAGGGATGAACACTTTTATTTCTTCACTTTGGCCACTTCGGCTTCGGTAACCATCTTGTCGTTTTTATTGCCCCAACTGTTGGTAATGTAGTTCATCACATCGGCCACCTCGCGATCATCCAATCCCATGGGAGCCATAAACCCGTTGTATTTTTGTCCGTTTACCACAATTTCGCCTTTTTGACCATATTTGATGCCTTTTATGCTTTCCGTTCTGTTGTTCATCAAGTAATCGGACTTTGCCAATGGTGGGTATGTTTTTCTGATGCCTTCGCCCGATGGCAAGTGGCAAGACACACAAAAGTCTTGATAAATTTCGGCGCCACGTTCAATGCTTTCTTCCAACGGTGAAGTTTGGGCATATTGATTTCTTTTTGGCGAAAAGAACAGTGTTGAAATAGCTGTTAAGAAACAAACAATTAAGATTTTCATAGAGTCTATTTTTTAGGAACGATTTTAAAAACCCCTTTACCTTCAACGGCAATATAAATGAAGCCATTGGGGGCTTGAATAACGTTTCGTAATCTGCCAATGCCTTCAAATAGTTTTTCGCGATGGGTCACTTTATTGTTTTCAACCTCCAAACGTTCTAAATATTCGAATTTTAGGGCACCCACCAAAACGTTGCCTTTCCAATCGGGGTATTTGTTGGAAGACACAATAGCCATGCCACTTGGCGCAATGGAAGGAACCCAATAAAACAAAGGCTGTTCCATATTTTCCTTTTCGGTGATTTCGGTAAATTTTGTGCCACTGTAATTAACGCCATAAGAAATAATTGGCCAACCGTAATTTTTGCCTTTTTCAATAATGTTGATTTCGTCACCACCTTTTGGGCCGTGCTCGTTTACCCAAATGTTTCCGGTAAAAGGGTTTTTAACCATGCCTTGCGGGTTACGGTGACCATAACTGAAAATGGCTGTTTTGGCTCCAGATTCATTAACAAAGGGATTGTCTTCGGGAATGCTGCCATCGTCGTGTAAACGGTAAATTTTTCCCCCGTCGCGGGTAATATCCTGTGGGTTTTCATCCCGGTTTCCGCGATCGCCCACTGAAAAATAGAGATAACCTTCGTTATCAAACTCGATGCGCGAGCCCCAGTGCTGACCTCTTTTGGTGTTGGGTTCGGCTTTATAAAGCAGTTGCTTTTCAGTCAACTTATTGTTGCTTAATTTGGCTCTTACTAAAGCTGTGTTTCCGCCGTCGCCGTTGCCTTCTGCAGAACTGTAAGTGATGTAAATCCAGCCATTTTCCTTGTAATTGGGGTGTGCTTTTATGTCTAGCAATCCGCCTTGACCACGAACGTAAACTTCGGGAGCGTTTTCAATATTGGTTTTAACACCGTCCTTGAAATGGATGATTTCACCCGTTTTTTCGGTAATGAGCATGCTGCCATCGGGAAGAAAGGTCATGCCCCATGGAATGTGCAGATCGGGGACAATTAATTCTGTGGTGTAGTTTGAATTTTGTGGCTCCTGTGCTTTTATTTTAGAACTCTGTTGTTGGGCACATGCCGAAAGTGAGCTAAAAATAATTGCAATGAGGATGTATTTGTAATTCATTTTTTTGTTTTAAAATTACGTAAAAATTACAATTCTTAATGAAACTATTTGGTGGTAGTTTTGGTGCTAATAGAAAAATATGTGAGTTTTTTAGAATTATGATTTGCAAAATAAATAAAAGCAGTATATTTGCACCCCGCTACGGGAAATGTTATTTTAGGCGTAATCTCGAGACATTATTCGAGATTACACTGCGAAATATAAATACTACGGGGTGTAGCGTAGCCCGGTTATCGCGCCGCGTTTGGGACGCGGAGGTCGC
>CAZZDI010000176.1:0-5653 GCA_964653155.1 uncultured Flavobacteriaceae bacterium
GCGAACTGCCAAAAATGAGCAATATAATACCGAAATACATCAAATAACTCACAAGTGGCCTATTACTGCACCTTTGGCTCCTCCTACCGAGTTGATAAAATATACACTAGTGGTATAAAGAATAATCACTAAAAACACCTCGGTGAGCACATAATGCCAAAACATTTTCTTGGCCAAAAACTGATAGGCTATAACGATAGATAGCACCTTAACAAAATCGCCCAACAGTTGCCATAAAAACAAATCTTTAACAGGTAAAAACTCATCATTAAAAATGGCCAAAACAATATAATGCTTTAAAAGGTAGATGAGCAACAAACCTACCGAAAGTACCGGAATAATGGTTTTATAAAAACTGAACACCTCTTTTTTAAACTCCTTGGCGCTCTCAAGCTCGGCAAACCTGGGCAATAAGTACAGGGCAAACAACGAGCTAATAAACATTAAATAATACTTCGATATTCGATTTATAGCTTCCCAAAAACCAGCATCCTTAAACCCAACGTTGTCGATAATATACGTTCGTATCGCTATTCCTACCAAGGGTAACAAAACCGCAGCAAACAGAGCCATCAGCGAGTGTGTCCCCATTTTTTTGAACAACTGAAAACTAGTACTCTTGACCTTAATTAACGGCACTAAACTTTGCCTATTGATAATACCAACCAAAGTGATTAAAAAAATCAAGGATTCGGCAATCACCACCGAAATTAAAGCACCATCAATTTGGTTTTGGTATATTAAAAGCAAGGCTACCGAAACACTTAAAATCTGCCCAATAATGTTAATTATAATGAGGATTTTGTACTTGGAAAAACCGTTCATTATGGCAAACGAAAACAAATTCAGCGCATAAAAAGGCAACACAATGGCAAAAACCTGGATAACATAAGCATAGTCATTATACGTGGGAAATATAACGGAGTTTATCCATTCGGCCTTAAAATAACAGAAAAAAGACACTACAACAGTCAACACAAAACCAGTATAATAAACCGTTGAAACCGTCTTGCTTAAGTTATATGCATCTTCTTTAAATTCTGAAATATACTTTACGGCACCTTTGTAAAGCCCACCTGTGGCAATGGTTTGAAAGGCTTTAACAAAATCGCGCAGATTACCTACAAGCGCCAAGCCAACGGGACCAATAAAAACAGCAATAGCCTTTGATGTTAGTATGCCCGCAACAATTTTAGTCATTACAGAAGCCATTTGCAACGAAGCCATCTGCACTAAAACCTTACTATTTATGTAATCTATTAATCTTCTCAATCCTTACGAAATTTTTCCGCAGTAAGTGTTTAGCAATTTAAACAAAACTTTTAGCTGTAACACCAAATTAAGCTTATTTATTATTGCTTTTTCAAAAGAAATTAAATATACAAAACCATTCTCTGGTTTTAATATTCTGATTTAGTGAAACAAAAAAACAACAGGTAAAAAAGGTTTAAAGAGCGATTACTTTTTATAAATATAATGCAAGTTTATACAGAAGATGGCCACATTAGTAATAATAATGGGCTTTGAAATAGGCTGAAGCAAAAAGCCATAAAACACAAATAGTAAACACCCTAGGGCATTTACTATTCGTAATTTGTTAACAGATTTCATTAAAAAGGAAACCAAAACGGTAGCCATGGCGGCATAGCCCACCCATTCTACCCAAGGAATTCCTAGAATATCCATTTTATAGCGATTTGTTTCGCTTTCGGTCCACTTCCTTTAAAAAGATTTTACGGATGCGTAAGTAATTTGGCGTTACCTCAACATATTCGTCTTTTTGGATGTATTCCAAGGCTTCTTCCAAAGAAAATTTAATTGCCGGAACAATTTTGGCTTTATCGTCTGCCCCAGCAGAACGTACGTTGCTCAACTTTTTGGTTTTGGTAACGTTTACGGTCATATCGTCGCCACGCGAGTTTTCACCAATAACCTGCCCTTCGTAAATATCTTCTCCCGGATCGATAAAAAACTTACCGCGTTCCTGAAGTTTATCGATTGAATACGGAATGGCCTGCCCGTTTTCCATAGAAACCAACGATCCATTTTGGCGCTCTGGAATACCACCTTTTAATGGCTGATATTCCTTAAAACGGTGCGCCATAATGGCCTCTCCGGCAGTAGCCGTTAGCAATTGGTTTCTCAATCCAATAATACCCCTTGATGGGATGATGAATTCGCAAACCATGCGGTCGCCCTTAGCTTCCATACTCATCATTTCTCCTTTTCTCATGGTCACCATTTCAACGGCTTTGCCCGAAACTTCCTCTGGCAAATCGATGGTCATTTCTTCAACAGGCTCACATTTTACGCCATCAATTTCTTTGATGATAACTTGAGGCTGTCCAATTTGAAGTTCGTACCCCTCGCGGCGCATGGTTTCAATTAATACGGATAAATGCAATACACCACGACCAAAAACCATGAATTTATCGGCACTGTCGGTTTCCTGAACTCGCAAAGCCAAGTTTTTTTCCAATTCTTTGGTCAAACGTTCTTTAATGTGCCGTGAAGTTACATATTTACCATCTTTACCGAAAAACGGCGAATCGTTGATGGTAAACAACATGCTCATGGTTGGCTCATCGATAGCGATGGTTTTTAATCCTTCCGGATTTTCAAAATCGGCAATCGTATCGCCTATTTCAAATCCTTCAAGCCCAACAACGGCACAAATATCTCCCGTTTGAACTTCATCTACTTTCTTACGGCCTACGCCTTCAAAAACATGAAGTTCCTTAATTCTATTTTTTACCACTTTGCCATCTCGTTTTACCAACGAAATGTTCTGCCCCGCTTTAAGCTCACCACGGGTTAAACGCCCAATAGCTATTCGTCCCGTAAACGACGAGTAATCTAACGACGTGATTAGCATTTGGGTTGTGCCTGCTTCAATTTTTGGCTCAGGAATATGCTCTATTACCATATCCAAAAGCGGTTCGATGTTTTCGGTTGGCTTTTGCCAATCTTCGCTCATCCAGTTGTTTTTGGCCGAACCATAAACGGTTGGAAAATCCAACTGCCATTCTTCTGCACCCAATTCGAACATTAAATCGAATACTTTTTCGTGCACCTCATCGGGCGTACAGTTTTCCTTGTCCACTTTATTTACCACCACACAAGGCTTCAACCCTAAATCGATGGCTTTTTGCAATACAAAACGGGTTTGCGGCATGGGGCCTTCAAAAGCATCAACCAATAGCAACACGCCATCGGCCATGTTCAGCACACGCTCTACTTCACCTCCAAAATCGGCGTGACCCGGTGTATCGATAATATTGATTTTGGTGTCTCTATAAGTTACCGAAACGTTTTTCGAGGTAATGGTAATGCCCCGTTCACGCTCCAAATCATTGTTATCGAGAATTAAATCACCGGTGTTTTCGTTTTCACGGAATAATTGACAGTGGTACATAATTTTGTCAACCAAAGTGGTCTTTCCGTGGTCAACGTGTGCAATAATTGCAATGTTTTTAATGTTAGCCATATAGTATAATGCCTTTTTTTTTAAGGCTGCAAAGTTACGTGTATTTAGTTAAATATTTGTTATATTTAAAAGGTAATATATTCAAAAAATGGCTATTTCGTTAATTTTATAATGAACTGATGTTCAATAACAAGAAAAAAAAAACATGGCCACCCTTATAAATAAATACACGAATAGCATTCCGTATCTTTATTTCATTGCCATTTCGGCCTATTGGTTTACGGTAATAAACCGAACCGATGGCATTACGGCATACCCCATTTTATTGTTTGCCATTCCGTTTTTGTGGCAAATTGTAAAACCTAATAAAAGTTTGAATTTTTCACTGGGCATCACCTTTGTGTGCATATCGTCGTACCTCATTTTGGCCTTTTTGTCCGATATGCTCAAAATCATTTCCATTTCTTATCCTTTGGAACAGTTTTCGTTTTATGGCGGACTCTTGCTTTTCGCCAATTTAATTATGGCTTTGTGGATTATAAGAAATAGTTTAAAAGGACACATTTAATTCTTAAATTTGTGGCTTAAATTTTAAGCCCATGAACCTTTCTGAAGTTCCGAAGATAAAACACACCAGTTCTAACAATTTCTTTTTACTGTGTGGCCCATGCGCCATTGAAGGAGAAGATATGGCCTTAAGAATTGCCGAAAAAGTGGTTGAAATCACCAACAAACTGGAAATCCCATATATTTTTAAAGGCAGTTTTAAAAAGGCCAACCGCAGCCGGATCGACAGTTTTACAGGAATTGGTAACGAAAATGCCCTGAAAATTTTAAAAAAGGTTTCTGAAACGTTTGATGTGCCCACAGTAACTGACATCCACGAAGTAAGCGATGCAGCTATGGCTGCCCAATATGTGGATGTGCTTCAAATCCCTGCCTTTTTGGTGCGCCAAACCGATTTGGTGGTGGCTGCCGCCGAAACAGGCAAAGTGGTGAATTTAAAGAAGGGACAATTTATGAGTCCCGAAGCTATGAAACATGCCGTGCAAAAAGTTAAGGATTCTGGAAGCGATAAAGCTTGGATAACCGACCGTGGCACCATGTTTGGCTATCAGGATATGATTGTTGATTTCCGAGGCATCCCTACTATGAAGCAATACGCCCCCGTGGTTTTGGATGTTACCCACTCACTTCAACAACCCAACCAGAGTGCAGGTGTTACCGGCGGAAGACCAGATATGATTGAAACCATTGCCCGTGCCGGTGTGGTAAACCATGTTGACGGACTTTTTATTGAAACCCATTTCGACCCCGCCAATGCCAAAAGCGACGGCGCCAATATGCTGCATCTCGATAATTTGGAAAAACTATTGACCAATCTGGTAGCCATCAGAAAAACGGTTAATAGTTTAACATAAGTTCGATATAACTATCTAGAATATAGATTATTAATAAATTTACATTATGTATCAGGTTGAGCGCAGTCGAAACCCGATAATTTTTGTTTCAACAGACCTTTCGACTTTAGTTTATCTTGAGCGAAGCCGAAAGGCTCAAGGTGACAACAGTCAACTTTATAGGAAATGCATGCGTAACTATCGAATTATTAAATCGAACTTACGTTTGTTTATAACAAAAAGGGTTTAAGAAAGTTATCGTTTCGATGCTACACCTTTAATCTATAGTTTTTCGGCGTTTCATTATAAAACCGCTTAAAAGCTGCACTAAAGTGTGTCGCATTTTTATAACCCACTACTTCTGAAATTTCATAAATAGGTTTACCTGTGTTTTGCAGTAACAATTTAGCCTTTTCCATTTTTTGCTCCAAAAAATATTGGTTTACCGTACAATTGAAAGTACGTTTAAACTCCGATTTCAATACATTTTCGCTCAATCCTATTTTATTGGCCAACTCTGTAATTGAAAAATTTTGATTCAGGTGCTCCTTTAAAAATTGTTTCAATGTAAAAAGCTTTTTTATATACTTTTGGTCGGTTAGGTTACTTTTTTTCAGCTTTAAGCTTTTATAATTTTCCAATTGCAAGGCTATAATTTCAATCAATTTGGCACCCAAATACAATCGTTTCACTAGGCCTTTACCATGTTCTTGCTGCAAATTTTCAATTACCGCAAGCACCTCATCTGTTATGGGTAAAATGAGGTTCTCTTCGGTAACCCGCTTAAATTCCGAAGTATCGTTCAATCCGTGCTTTTTTAAAAAGC
>CAZZDI010000177.1:0-5629 GCA_964653155.1 uncultured Flavobacteriaceae bacterium
TCAACGATTTTCTCATACATTTGGAATAAGTTTCCGTATTTAGCCTCAACGATTTTTTCACCTAACTCAGTGATTTTTTCTTTTGAAGGGTTGGTAATATTCTGAATTTTAGCCTGCTCTTTTCCGTAGCGCTCAATGGCCGAAGCAAAATCTAAATACACTGCTTCGCCAGTGGCATTAACACCATAACCGGCATCGCAACGCTCTTTGGCGGCACGAGACGCCACATCACGAGGCACCAAGTTACCAAAGGCCGGGTAACGACGTTCTAAGTAATAGTCTCTTTCATCTTCCGATAAATCGGTTGGTTTTTTCTTGCCCTCACGGATGGCTATAACGTCATCCATGTTTTTAGGCACCCAAATACGTCCGTCGTTACGCAACGATTCCGACATCAATGTTAATTTTGATTGGTAATCGCCCGAACGCGGAATACAAGTCGGGTGAATTTGTGTATAACAAGGGTTTGCAAAATACGCCCCTTTTTTATGTATTTTCCAAGCTGCCGTAACGTTACTTCCCATAGCGTTTGTTGACAGGAAATATACGTTTCCGTAACCTCCTGAAGCCACTACCACAGCATGGGCTGAATGTCTTTCAATTTCACCGGTAACCAAATTACGGGCAATAATTCCTCTGGCTTTACCATCAACCTTTACGACATCGAGCATTTCGTGGCGGTTAAACATTTCAATTTTACCACGGGCAATTTGGCGGTTCATGGCCGAATAAGCTCCCAACAACAATTGCTGTCCGGTTTGCCCTTTAGCATAAAATGTTCTGGATACCAAAACTCCACCAAACGAACGGTTATCTAACAACCCACCATAATCACGTGCAAAAGGAACCCCTTGTGCCACACATTGATCAATAATGTTTGCCGATACCTCAGCCAAACGGTACACGTTTGCTTCGCGCGAACGGTAATCGCCACCTTTTACGGTATCATAAAATAAGCGGTAAGTAGAATCGCCATCACCTTGATAATTTTTGGCGGCGTTGATACCACCTTGTGCAGCAATTGAGTGTGCACGACGCGGTGAATCTTGGTAAGCAAATGCTTTTACGTTATAGCCCAACTCTGCTAAGGTTGCAGCAGCCGAACCTCCCGCTAACCCTGTTCCCACAACAATAACATCGATATGACGCTTATTGGCCGGGTTAACAAGATTGATATGATTTTTATAATCTGTCCATTTATTTTGAATAGGACCCTTTGGTACTTTTGAATCTAAAGCCATTGTTATAAAATATTAATGGTTTAAGTAATGATATAAAGCAATAAAAATAAATCCTAATGGAATTAGGATGGCGTATGCCTTACCTATGCTTTGTAATGTTTTTTTACGGCCGGCTGTAGAGCCCATAGATTGGAATGCCGATGTAAACCCGTGCATTAAATGCAATGCCAAGAATACAAATGCCAATACATAAGCCCCAACACGAATTGGACTTACAAATTTATGCGTTAATTCTTCGTAATAACGGTAGCCTTCTACGCCAGCCATGGTTCCAGACCAGTCTCCTTTAATGAACTTGGTGTTGATTTCTGGAAACCAAAAATCGATAAAATGCAGAACAATGAAAGCCAAGATAACCACTCCACTCCAAATCATGTTTCGGCTAAACCAAGAGGAATTGGCCGCTCCATTGTTTTTAACGTAAGATACCTGCCTGGCCTTTGAGTTTTTAATTTCTATAATGAATCCCATTACAAAATGGAATACCACACCAAAAATTAAAACCGGCTGCAATGCAAACTGAACCATGGGGTTGGTTCCCATGAAATGTGAAACTTCATTGAACAACTCTGGGCTAAAAACCGATAAAATATTAATTGCAAAATGTTGAAGCAAGAAAAACATAAGGAAGAATGCAGAAAGGGCCATGGCTACCTTTCTTCCTATCGAAGATTTAAAAAATCCGCTCATTTTTATAAAGTTAGTTATTTATTGCAAATGTAGGTTAGGAATGCTTTCTAGGCAAATAACAAAAGTCATGTTTTTGTTATTTAGAATGGTTTTAAGTAGCTTTCTTTCTATAAAAAAGCACCTCGAACGGCGCTTTTTTTTATAGAAATCATGAGGTGTTTCGGCTGGTATCCCCCCATTGTTATTCTACAACCACTTTTTTCCCAACAACTGTACTTCCTGAAAATATGTTCATAAAATAAATTCCTTTAGAAATTGGCCCCATATTTATGGCTTTTACTCGTGGCGCATTGGCCATATCGATATTCAAAATAGATCTTCCACCAATATCGAACAGCACCACTTTGTCCAAATTTAACGCCGTTCCGTTTTCAATATATAGAATATCCCTTACAGGGCTTGGGTAAATAGAAATTTCGTTGGCCAGTATTTCTTTTATATCGACACCTAGCGAGCAACTACCTGAGTAATCGGTCATCAAAGGTTGTTCACACATTTGGGTTGTAGTGCTATAATTTTGAATAATACCTGCCGCGGTTTCATTGCTACCGCTCAAAAAACGTTGGGTTTCGCTATTTGAAATCGCATAGTGCATTACATCATTTGTGTTAATAACATGCCCCAATTGATGCCCATGACCCAATTCGTGCAAGGCTACACTTTCAAAATCGTATTGTTCAAATTCTGGGTCATCCGTCCCGAAATACCAACTTTCTACAAGCCCCGTATCGATATCGTCTATATCATTATTGAAAACAATATCCAACTCGACCACCACATCTCTGGCATCTCCACAACTGCCCGAAGTTGTTATACAAACTCCCAACACCCCCGCATCCAAGGGATCATTGTTATCAAAAACCACAACATTAACCCCATCCTGCACCCCAACATTTACCGAAGTTGTTGACCCCATCAGCCAATTAATCCCAGTTTCGCAACGCCAAGTATCAAAGGCTCTTAAAAAAGCTTCTTTAGCCGGGGTATTGGCATTAAAATCTGTGTTCATCTGCCAAGTCATACTCGTTTGTCCTTCAATACCCACATGCTGAATCAATACCGCATTCCCTTCATTATCCACGTTATTTAAAAGCGCGTACGAAACCGTCAATTCCTGGGATGAAACCTGTGAAGCCCCTCCATTGTCTGTAACCCGAATAACTCCAGTACCAGCAACACCTGTACCATATTCAGCTTTATCGTCATCATTATATATGGTTGGTAATTCTACGGTTATTTCAGTATCAGACCATGTTAAAACCTGCGAATCTAAAGCATCTATAAAACCTGTACCACCTGCATCTGCATCTGAAAAACCTACCTTACCCTTAGTATTACCAAAACCGGTACCGGTAATAGTTAACACTTCACCAGTACCAGCAGTTATTGTTGAAGGACTAAAGCCAGAAATGGAAGGCGCCAAAGCCTTGCTGCTATTCCTTTTTAAAGCCTCCGATTTAGATTTTACATCAAAACGAACCAGCTCACTATACGGCTGTCCTGTAATTTTTGTTATCTGACTGTATAAACCATCAGAAATATTTTTGCTCTTGGCAAAATGATTAGCAGCCGAATTATTTAACAAATCATACCTATAAAACCCTTGCAAAGAGCTATATGCTTTATACTTTTTTAAACTAGAACTTGTTTTTTGAGCCAATGCAATGTTGTTATCATACAATGTAAACACACCAACATCACCTTCCCTTAAACTTAAACTGGGTGTAACTGTTTGGGTAATATCCCCAACGGTGCCTCCTGGCGTAACCACTTCAATGTGCAAATTGGTTTTTCCTTTAAAAACCTTATAGATTTCAACGGTGTTAATGGTCAAAATCCTGTTTTTATCGGCATTCCAAACCGATTTTTTGGCTACCACTTTACCCTCAACAACCAGGCTCGACTTGTTAACCTGTCTTTCCAGTGGCACTTCCTTAAGCATGCACTGGCCCCAAACAATATTTTCAGCAAACAAACACAACGCCATTGCCAAAAAAAACTTCAATAGTAGTTTCTGTTTCATGAGATTTTATATTTTGAAAAACAGGCTTTACAATTCCTCTTTACCAAATATAATGAAATATGGCGAGCTTTTGCTTAATTTTGCTACATTTAAAACATACGTAACAAACAAAAAATATATTTCTAATGAAGTACTCCCCCATAGACAAATCACTTTTTATAAAAAACAGAGAAAAATTCGCTAAACTAATGAAGCCTAACAGCTTGGCTGTTTTCAACTCCAACGATATTTATCCCATTAGTGCCGATAGCACCATGCCGTTTCAGCAACATCGCGATATTTTCTACCTAAGCGGCGTAGATCAAGAGGAGAGCGTTTTGGTTATTTTTCCTGATTGCCCAAAAGAAAAACACAGGGAAATTTTATTCCTGAAGGAAACCAACGAACATATTGCCATTTGGGAAGGCGAAAAACTCACCAAAGAAAAAGCCTTTGAAACCAGTGGCATTAAAACAGTGTATTGGCTACAGGACATGGAAAAAATATTGTTTGAAATCATGACCCAATGCGATACCGTTTATATAAACACCAACGAGCACTACCGCGCCAATGTAGAGGTTGAAACCCGCGAAGACCGATTTACCAAATGGCTGAAAGAAAAATATCCAGCGCACAGCGTAGCCAAGAGCAACCCGATTTTACAAAAATTACGTTCGGTAAAAGAGGATGCTGAAATTAAGTTAATCCAAAAAGCCTGTGATATTACCGAAAAAGGTTTCCGAAGAATTTTAGGGTTTGTAAAACCTGGTGTTTGGGAATACGAAATCGAGGCCGAACTGATGCACGAATTTTTACGAAACCGCTCCAAAGGCTTTGCCTACACGCCCATAATCGCATCAGGCAATAACGCCAATGTATTGCATTACATAGAAAACAACCAGCAATGCCAGGAAGGCGATTTAATTTTGTTCGATACCGCGGCCGAATATGCTAACTACTCTAGCGACCTAAGCCGAACCATTCCAGCTTCCGGACGGTATTCCAAAAGACAAAAAGAAGTTTACAACGCCGTTTTAAGAGTTAAAAATGAAGCTACAAAAATGTTGGTTCCAGGAACTGTTTTAACCGACTATCACGTTGAAGTTGGCAAATTAATGACCAGCGAATTGCTAAATTTAGGCCTGCTTGACAAAGCCGACGTACAAAACGAAAACCCCGATTGGCCTGCCTACAAAAAGTATTTTATGCACGGTACCTCGCACCATATAGGACTCGACACACACGATTACGGTATTATAACCGACCCGATTGAACCCAACATGGTGTTTACCGTAGAGCCCGGCATCTATATTCCGGATGAAGGTTTTGGTATTAGACTGGAAGACGACGTAGTGGTTCAAAAAACGGGCGAACCCATCAATTTAATGAAAAACATCCCGATTGAAGTTGAGGAAATTGAAGATTTGATGAACTCATAAAAAACAAAGAGGCCGTCTGAAAAGTCATTTAATTTCCGTCTGTCAGGTTGAGAGATGTCACACTGAGCGCAATCGAAGTGTTGTCGAAACCAATATTGATTATCAATACGTTGAGATATTTCGACAGGCTCAATACGACCTATAGCTAAATCTACATAAAATGTCATGCTGACGAAGGAAGCATCTCATTTATACTTTTATGGATTCTTCACTTTACTTCGACTTAAGCCTGTATCGAGCGGAGTCGAGATGCTCAG
>CAZZDI010000178.1:0-5616 GCA_964653155.1 uncultured Flavobacteriaceae bacterium
GGCGGTGCAAAAGGTATAGCTCTAATATAACGAGGAGGCTGCCCTTGGTCGTAATACTCATCTGGATATCCCTTAAAAATATCAGAAGTATATTGACTTTCATTCTCAATAATATTCTGACCCCATGGCTGTCTTTCATAACCATCAGCTTCTAAAGCAGCCGCAACGGGTCCATCTGGATCAATGTATTCATACAATCCACGTATAGCCAAATTAACCTTGTCGCTGCTAAGTGTAGCGATATAATCGGTCCACAAGTCGCTAGTACCTCTCCATCCTGGAACTAATACTGGATAGGTTGGATCGTCCGTAGTAATTCCTTCTGGTGTTTGGGTAGTCAACAAATTTAATGAAGGGTCGATGTCTTCTTTTATATTAACATATTTAGTCCACACCCAATTTGAAATGGTCATGCCTGTTTCTGCAAAAGTATAATATCCATTAGCTTTTAACCCTTCAACCATTTCTATTTGTCTATCTCGAAGTTTAACAATTCTTTCTGGCATAGTACCGTAAAGTGTCATATCCCAACGTGTTTTTCCTTCTCCTCCTAACTCCAATTTACGTTCGTGCGCAATGGCCCTTAGCAAATCTTGTCCTGTAAAACTGTTAACATAAGCCGTTACATGAACAGCTTGATCGGCGGCTGAAAATGCACGACTTCTTACTTTCGTAAAATACGTTTTTGCAGTGGCTTCATCTCCTGTAGCCGCAGCTGCATACGCTAAATCCAACATTACATCGGCCATTCTTAATTGTTGCCAGTTACATCCAGATTGGCGTTGGTTTGTGGTATAAGGGTCTGCAAAACGGGCCTCATCCAATTTATTGTTAGCCAAGCCACCCTTTTCGCGGCTACCAGGCTGGAAATTAATCAATACTTCGGAAGCCGCTCCTGAATTTGCAGTAACACAAGCTGTTACATCACGACGTTTATCGTTTGGCAAAAAGTCCCCATAGTAATAACTTGCATACAAACGGCTTTGCCCATAATTCTTACATGGATAGGCATCTCTACTTCCTCCACCAGAAGGTCGTCCGAATGAATAAGGAAAGTCTGAGTTTTGTCCTCGGGTAAACCCTGCTTCAAAAATAGATTCTGGGCTTACCTCTAAATCCATTAAATACTGAAAATTACGCTGGAACGGATTGTTAAAGCCAGCTCCTCTGTCATCATTTTCAATCAAAATCGCAGATCCTGGGTTATTAACCACTTTTAGATAATATTCTTTTGCAATCTCCATGAAATCTTTCCAATCGCTACGTCTTACATATTTTGCTTTCCAAGTGGTATTATCTATACCTATTTGGTCGAAAGTAACGTTGCCGTAATCAAAATCTGTTCGGCGTAATTGATACCCGGCAGCATCAAAAGCCAATCTAGCTACAACGGCATCTGCATAAGTACCGGAAAAACGCTCGGCTGTTAAACCGCCTTCTCCTAACCTGTACATTAACGGCACTGCATTTCGAAGAGCCTCAATCTCTTTTTCATAAATTACATCTCTAGACGTTAACCCTAAAGTATCGGATTGTGCCGTTGATCTAATTGGATAATCAAAATAAGGTACGTCTCCAAAATAACGAATCAACAATTTATAGCAAGTAGCACGAAACGCAAGTGCTTCGCCATATAATTGGGTCCATGCATTGGTTTCGCCTGCTGCAACTGCCGATTGATATTCTTGTTTGCCCTCAAGAGCTTCGAGCATAATGTTAACACGGTTTATAATTAAATAGCTTTCGTTCCACTCGCTAACATTTTCTGCATTAATGGTATATTCTGAAGCAAACAACCCTTCTGGAATATGACGCCCTTGCGAGCTATAATTTTCGGGGTGGCGACCTTCATCAGAGCCAACCACTTCAGTTTCATAATACATCAATCGATCTAAATCGTGCCAGTAATCATAAAGTCCTGCCAATACTTTAAACGCTTCACTGGGTGATCCAAATACAAAGTCCTCATCAACAGCCGACGGAGACTCTACATCTAAAAAGTCTTTTTTGCATGCTGTATTTGCCAAGAGCAATACAGTAAGCATTAAATAGATTATTTTTTTCATAATATTTTTTTTTAAAATTCAATATTAACCCCAAACGTAAACATACGTGATCTTGGATAGGCACCATAATCCCACCCTGGCGTTGGATAATCTGTATTATCTGGGTTATCGTTTACGTTTACCTCTGGATCGAAGCCACTATAGTTAGTTAATGTAAATACATTAAAAACAGAACCATATACACGGAACTTGTTAATACCAAACTTATCTACAACATCTTGTGGCAAAGTGTAGCCTAATGTAGCAGTATTCAATCTTAAGTAAGATCCGTCTTCAATAGCAAAGGTTGACATTGCTGCATATTCACCATAAGGCAAATATGTTGTTGCATTTGCATTTAGAGCATCTAAAGCCGCAGGCTCTACAACTCTAACTAACTGACCGTTAACAATATCGTGAATTTTATAATGTCCTGCAAGTTCCTGAATTCTGTTTCTGAATAATCCTGATTCTTTATTACCCAAATAAGCCTCAAGGTGTGTTGCATTGTAAAGGTCGTTTCCGTAGCTCCAGGTAAAATCTAAACCAAAATCGAAATTTTTATAATTACCGTTTAACGAAAAACCACCTGTATGAACAGGGTTGGCATCGCCAATTACCCCAACATCGTCAAAATCTACTCGGCCATCATTATTGGAATCCCTAAGTTTTTGTACTCCTGGATATGCTACTTGAGATCCTGGTTTATTGTTTGTTGTTCCGTAAAGCGGCCCAAGAATACCACTATCCAAATCGGGAACACCTTCTTTTAGGGTATAAACCTGAGTGCTTGGATTGTAGTCAAAATCGTCTGTAGTGTACCAACCATCATGTTCAAATCCTCTCATTAAACCTACTGGCGACCCCACTTCAAGGAAATAATCTTGACTAGGCTGCAAACGCACACCAGCCCATTCTGAACTGTAAGTTCCGCTTACGGTCTCATCTAACGACTCTACATTGTTTTTGTTGAAGTTAATGTTAAAACTACCTCTCAAATTAAAATCTTCAGAAGTAATTAAATCGGCGTTAAGCGATAATTCCACACCTTTGTTGCTAGTTGCTCCAACATTGGCAAAAGTGGCCTCAAATCCAGTAATACCAGAAACAGGTACTCTAAATAGTAAATCATCTACCGAATTTTTGTAAAATTCCAAGGTACCAGTAACTTTACTTTGGAACAGCGCAAAATCTAAACCTAGGTTTCGGGTAATGGTTGTTTCCCATCGTAGATCTTCAATATTGGCAATATCACTCCCTGGCCCATAATTTGCTTGGCGTATTTCGTTAATTGAGTAACGTGTTGTGCCTGGAAACCAATTTTGTTTCCACTTTTCAGCCGAAATATTATCGTTACCTACCGATCCATAAGACACACGTACTTTTAAATCGTCTAACCAGCTAACATCTTTTAAAAAGTCTTCTTCAGAAGCTCTCCAAGCTAATGCCCCTGCTGGAAAATACCCCCATCTGTTTGATGGCGAAAATCTTGAAGATCCATCTGCACGGAATGTACCGGTTAACAAATACTTTCCTTTGTAACCATAATTTAATCGCCCAAAATAAGACTCTATTCGGTTTGGCGTATTTCCTTCAGTATAAAAATCGTAATTTGTTTCTCCCTCTTTTATTAAATAGCTGTCCATATTGGACCAAGCGCGTTCTGCATTAAAGGCTTCAGGGTACTTTTGGCCAAACGCATAAGACCTTTCTCCACCAGAATCGGAAACCTCCATACCTGCAAGGGCACTTAGTTTATGATCTTCTCCCAGCCCCTGTACTTCATAATTTAAGGTATTGAACCATCTGTAATTCCATCCTTGCCTAATATCTACACTGGCTTTGCCTTTTGTTACCGAACCATCAGTATTGTCAACAAAAGTATTCACTATACCGCCTTCCCATACTTTTGAATTAGACCAGTTTGTCGCCAAACTGAAATCGGTTTTGGCTGTAAGCCCAGCAACAATGTCCCAACTCAAAGAACCGTTAGCCACTAAATTACGGCTTACGTTATCTCTTTGGGTACTGTTCAACAATGCAATTGGGCTATATTCGTCTTGTAATATACCATTGTAATCTCCCAACTGGGTGTTACTGGTTACAGACGAATCTCCCAAAATATTGGCGCTATCGATAGGGCGGAACCAATAGGCTTGAGAGTTACCTCCATTATCTCCATTAGATACTTGCGAATAACGGGTGTTTAAAGAAAACTTCAATTTGTCTCCCAAATTTTGGTCCAAACGTAATTGCATGTTAGATCTCTTATAAAAAGATCCCACTTTATTACCCTCTTGATCTAAATGGTTGAAAGCTAAAAGGTACTTTGTATTTTCATCACCACCAGACACATTAATACTATGGTTGTGATTGAAAGCGCTATTATAGAGTTCTTTAGTATAATCTCTACTAGAAACATTTCTATAATAATCAATCCCTTCTGAGTTACTACCATTTTGACTACCTATAAGCCACAATTTTTCCCATGCATCTGTATATTGTGCCCCAATGGCATCTGCATAAGCCCAGTTAAAAGCAATGTAATCGTAACCATTCATAACAGGTATGTAGTCTGAATCAGGAATAACGCTAAATTGCGTATAGGCATCGTAAGTCACTTTTGGTTTTCCCGAACGCCCTCCTTTTGTGGTAATAATAATAACACCATTGGCCCCGCGAGCACCATATATTGCAGTAGATGAAGCGTCTTTAAGTACATCTATACTTTGAATTTGGTTACTCGGAATGTTACTAATTGACCCTACCGGGAATCCATCAACAATATATAGCGGATCATTGCTTCCTGTAATAGAGCCACCTCCTCTTACTCTAATTGATATTTCTGCTCCTGGGCGACCATCTTGTGTTGTAACCCGTACACCAGGCAGCTTACCCTGTAGTGCCTGCCCCACGTCTGGCACTGGCACGGCGGCTAGTTTTTCACCTGTTACCGAAGCAATGGCTCCAGTAACATCCCGTCTTGTGGTACTACCATAACCAATTACTACTACTTCATCTAAAACACCAGCCTCTTCTTCCATAGAGATGTTAATAGATGCTTTACCATTTACTGGCACTTCTTGCTTTTTATAACCTAAATAGTTAAACACCAAAACATCGTTTGATGATGTGTTGATTGAATAGTTACCATCAAAATCTGTTGTTGTTCCCGTTGTGCTATTTTTAATTATAATAGAAACTCCAGGCAAAGGTACTCCTGAAGCATCAGTAACTGTACCAGAAACACTGACGGCATTTTGCGCATAAATTGGCAAGCACAAAAGCACTCCCAATAAAAAGAAGCAGTGTTTAAAATTCTTTTTTGTTTTCATACTCTTTTGTTTAGTTTGTTTTCATTATAAGTTGTTTCTTGTTTTAATCTAGCTGATAATTTTACATAGGCAATGGTTTTATTTAAGGTTAAATGTTATCTTTTAGTGTAGTATTCTGCAAGTATTACAAATCCGAACAACCTATTAAAATAAATAAAAATAGTGTCAGGTCACGGCTTCACTGTAATCGATTACAATTATAAAAAAAATAAAAACATTAACAAAATTTTAATACA
>CAZZDI010000179.1:0-5478 GCA_964653155.1 uncultured Flavobacteriaceae bacterium
GAACAGATATTGGTGTTTGGCGTTTCGGTTTCCTGGTTGGCGCAAGAACAGAACAGTTTGGTTTTGGTATTCAATCGAACGTGGGTTTCCAGCCCAATGACTAACTCCAGTTCGTGTTTTTTCAGTAAATCGTTTAATTGTTCCAAGTCCATTATATCGTATCTTTTAAGAAGTTAGCAAACTTCAAAACAAGTTCGTCGTTATTTTTTGCGGCCGTAATTTGCAGCCCGGTTTCGGTGCCCTGCGGAATGGTGAGCGTAGGCAATTGCCCCAAGCTGAATCCAACAGTGTAGGCATCGCTTAAATACATAGCCAGTGGGTTTTTTAAGCTATCGCCGATTTTTGGTGGTGTGCTTGGCGTTACGGGTGAAATAATCACATCGACCGCTTTAAAATCCTCCTCGAAATTATTCGAAATGGCATCGCGAAGCGCCAAGCCTTTTAAATAAATTTCATCCGAAAATCCTTGGGAAAGCACTTGGTTTCCACCAACGATTCTGCGTTTGGTTTCTTCGGAAAAGTTTTCGGAGCGGGTAACGGCATAAGTTTCCTTTAAATTTTCGGCCTCAATGCGGTTGCCGTAGTTGGTGCCGTCCAATCGGGACAGGTTGGAAGCCGTTTCGGCCATAGCCAAAGTGTAATATGTTGAAACGAGGGTGTTCGATTCAAAGAAATCCAAGGCTTTTACTTCAATGCCTTTGGCTTTTATTTTTTCGATAGTAGCTAAAAAATCGGCTTTCAATTTATCGTCGATGGCATCGTTTTCAATAAAGTTTTTAAAGTAGCCCACGGTTTTGATGTCTTCGGAAGAAGAAAGACTGTCTTCTGAAATTTCCGCGGAAGCGTAAGTGGTTTGGTCTTTGGCATCCTTTCCGCTCATGGCGTTCAAAACGATGCGAATGTCTTCAACCGATTTGGCAATGGGGCCAACGCAGTCGGTCGAAGAGGCATAAGCCATCAAACCGTATCGTGAAATGCGTCCGTAAGTAGGTTTCAAGCCATACACATGATTATAGCCAGCCGGCTGGCGAATGGAACCTCCGGTATCACCACCAATGGAAAATACTGTGTAATCCAACGCCACATTCACGGCCGATCCGCCACTGGATCCCCCACCAACCAACTCGGGGTTTTTGGCATTTTTCACGGCGCCAAAAATAGTGTTTTCGCTTGATGAACCGTGGCCAAAGCTGTCGCAGTTTTCTTTTACTAAAGGAATGGCACCGGCATCCAACAGTTTTTGGATGGCCGTTGCCGTGTATGCCGATTTATAATCTTTAAGCAATTTAGAGCTTGCCGTGGTTACCGTGCCCTGTACCATGTAAACATCTTTAATGCCAAATGGAATGCCTTCCAAAAGACCGATGTTTTCGCCGTTGGCGATTTTATCGTCCACTTTTTTTGCCAATTTTAAAGCGGTGTCAGTTAATAGGCTGTTTACGGTATTGTGGCTGTTCTTGGCCAGTAAATCCAATTTTTCTTGAACTAGGTCGGTGCAAGTGATGTCTTTGTTCACCAATTGTTGGTGTATGCTGCGTATTTGCGAGTCCATAATTATTCTTCTATAACTTTAGAGACTACTAAATAGCCGTTCTTTTCTTTGGGAAAGTTTTCAATGATGATGTGCTTTTCGGTTTCTGGGCTGTCAATCACCACATCGTCACGCAAATCATCTAAAGACACGCTGCTGATATTATGGTTAATAGCATTGTTGTTTGATGCGTTGGCGTTTTTAATCACCTCAAATAATTGGTTTACGGCCTCGCTGGGCTGTGCACCTTTAATGCTCGACAATACATCGACTGTCATAATTTTGCTCATGTCTTCATTTTTTAGATTAAAAAAAGCCTCCCGAATTCGGAAGGCTTTACATATTTTTAAACAACAACCTCCCCGTCCTAAATGTTAGGATTATTGAAATTATTATTGTTGTTATTAGTGTTCATCATTTTTTTGCGCCTCAAATATATGTAGAAATAATGTACTGCGCACCATGTTTTGCAGATAACCTATGTGCTATTGTCAAATTGTTAAAAATCAGCAAATATAATTGCAAGTTTTTTAAGCAAATATAAAAGATATAGGCTTTTACTTCTGAAAACGGATAAATGAAACGCTCGATTTTTTTAGTTGAACGAAATTTGATACTGCAAAACGGCCATGCCTTTGTAATCTTTTTGGTTTAGGGTTGTGGCATCAAAAATGGGGCGGTGTTGGTAGCCCAGGCTAATTTTATCGTTATGCGAGCCGTTCACAAAAAAGTTGACGGTAAAATCGTAAACGGTCATGCTATCGCTCAATACATCCCAATTGGAATGTTGTACGGCCATATTCGGTTGGATAACGGCCATGTGGCCAAAAATGTTTGTGGGCTTAAAGGCATACCCAAATTGCCCGTACCACGTGGTGCCCGTGCCAATCATGGGGAACGCCACACCCGATCCGTTAAAATCGGTGCCGCCGCCCGTGGTGGGGTTGTTGGCGCCAACGTTTCTGATGTAGTCTTTTCCGAAATCGTAATCGTAATATCCTAAATAGGCGGTAATGGCATTGCCGTTTTTTAGAGGTAGGTTTAGAAAAGAATCGGCAGCAAAATGTGTGATATCATAAATATTGGTTTCAGGAAGACTGGCATCGCCGTCGCTCATCGCTTCGGGCTGAAATTGAAATCCCGCCCCAATATTAAATACTTTCTTGTTTTGCATGTAGGTGCCTATTTGGTAAGCCGATTTGTTCGATTCGTGCTCAAAAAACTGATATTTTATGTAAGCCGAAGTTTTTACCCGCGGTTTGTTATTGGCAAAGTTTACCGCGCCGTTGGGTATGGTTTTAACATAAAATGGTCGGTTAAAGGCCATTCTATAGTCAAACTGGCCAGCTTGGCCCTTAAACCAAAAACCAAATAAACGGCCAACATCATCATTAATTTGAACGGAGTTTAAGGTGAAAAGGGGAGAATCCAGCCCCATAAGCGTACTGCTGGAGCGAATGTTCCACCGGTTTAAGCCTTGCCATCCCGATTTTCCAATGCCGATTTCAAAATATTTGGCAAAGGAGTATTCGGCGTACAAATCCAATACTTCAATCGGGAAATCGTCTCCTTTAAAATTGTAGTTGTTGCCGCCAAAAATAGCATACACATAAGTTTTTGGTGATATTTGTGCGGAAATGGGAATGCGCAACCGGCGGATGGATATATCGAGAAACTCTGAGGTGGGCTCACCGTGGATGATGGAGCCATCATTCAAATCAGAATACCTTAGCCAAAATTGTGAGGTAATGTTCCATTTAAGGGTTGGTTTGAAAGTTTCGGTTTGGCCAACCGCTAGCCATGGGAATATGAGTGCCATGGCTAGCAGTAATCTTGTTGCAAATACGTCTTTTTTAAGTATCATGTATAATTGTGTCTAAAGATTCCATGCAAAATTATGATGAACTTCAGTGGTGAACAGTGATATTAATCATATTTGATGATTTTAAACCAACAGATTTATTAAAAACAGAAGTCTTAAAAGGGAATTCAGCCTAATGTTTTATGGGATGGAATTTCAAATAAGCCTTTCAGGGAGTTTTTGTTGTTGGTGGTGCGCTATGTGGGTTGAATAAACATCTCTAAAATCGATTTTAAGGTGTTTTTTAAGCGATTTAAGCCGTTTTTAAGTAATCAACAAATGTTGATAATTTTATGGGTACATCGATAAAATGCTTCCTTAATCGCTGAAAATTTCGTATATTTGTTTGTGTTCAAAAGGATGCTCAAAAGGCATCTTTTTTTGTGAAGAACACTTAACAAATTTTTAGATTAAAAAAAGATATGAGCGAAGCAAACGAAGATTTGAACAAACAGGGTTATTCCGCAGATAGCATTCAGGCCCTCGAAGGGATGGAGCACGTACGTATGCGCCCGTCCATGTACATTGGAGACGTTGGGGTGCGCGGATTGCACCATTTGGTATATGAGGTGGTTGATAACTCCATTGATGAGGCACTGGCTGGGCATTGTAATAATATAACCGTTATCATAAACGAAGATAACTCGATTACAACTGAAGATGATGGACGTGGTATTCCGGTAGATTTGCATAAAAAAGAAGGTGTTTCGGCTCTTGAAGTGGTTATGACCAAAATTGGTGCCGGAGGTAAATTCGATAAAGATTCCTATAAAGTTTCCGGTGGTCTGCACGGTGTAGGGGTAAGTTGCGTTAATGCATTATCAGAGCATTTAAAAGCCACGGTTTACCGTAACGGACAAATTTGGGAGCAGGAATACGAGCGCGGAAAAGCATTGTACCCCGTTAAATCTATTGGTGAAACCGATAAAAGGGGAACTGTAGTAACCTTTAAGCCAGATCCAACTATCTTTCAACAAACGTTAGAATACAGTTACGATACCTTGGCAAGCCGTTTGCGCGAATTGGCCTATTTAAATAGAGGTATTACCGTGCATTTGGTAGATAAGAGGGCTAAAAAAGAAGATGGTTCTTTTGAAGGAGAAACATTCCACTCTGAGGAAGGTTTAAAAGAATTTATAAAATATTTAGATGCTACCAGAGAACCTTTAATGCAGGATGTTATTGCTTTTGAAGGCGAAAAGAATGGAGTGCCGGTAGAGGTGGCCATGGTTTACAATACCTCGTATGCAGAAAATTTGCATTCTTATGTAAATAATATCAACACCCATGAAGGGGGAACGCATTTGTCGGGTTTCCGTCGTGGATTAACCCACACGCTTAAAAAATATGCCGATGAATCGGGGATGTTGGATAAACTGAAATTCGATATTTCGGG
The DNA here is from genome assembly GCA_964653155.1 of uncultured Flavobacteriaceae bacterium. Taxonomy (GTDB): domain Bacteria; phylum Bacteroidota; class Bacteroidia; order Flavobacteriales; family Flavobacteriaceae; genus Flavisericum. The sequence goes on from CAZZDI010000179.1 coordinate 4,789, forward strand.
TGATGATTTCCGTGAAGGGTTAACCGCCATTGTTTCCGTAAAAGTAGCCGAGCCACAGTTTGAGGGGCAAACCAAAACCAAACTGGGTAACCGAGAGGTTTCAGCTTCAGTAAGTCAGGCCGTTTCAGAAATGCTTACCGATTATTTGGAAGAGCACCCAGACGATGCCAAAACCATTGTCCAAAAAGTGATTTTGGCTGCACAAGCGCGCCATGCAGCACAAAAGGCCCGCGAAATGGTACAGCGCAAAACAGCTATGAGCATTGGTGGTTTACCCGGTAAATTATCCGATTGCTCTGAGCAAGACCCAACAAAATGCGAAGTGTTCTTGGTAGAGGGAGATTCGGCAGGTGGAACGGCAAAACAAGGCCGTGATAGAAACTTTCAGGCTATTCTTCCGTTAAGGGGTAAAATCCTAAACGTGGAAAAAGCCATGCAGCACAAAGTTTTTGAAAATGAGGAAATCAAGAATATTTTCACCGCATTAGGGGTAACCATTGGAACGGAAGAAGACAGCAAAGCACTTAACCTTTCAAAATTACGTTACCACAAAATCGTGATTATGTGTGATGCCGATATTGACGGTAGCCATATTGCTACGCTGATTTTAACGTTCTTTTTCAGATATATGAAGGAATTGATTGAAAACGGACACGTTTATATTGCAACTCCGCCATTGTATTTGGTTAA
>CAZZDI010000180.1:0-5476 GCA_964653155.1 uncultured Flavobacteriaceae bacterium
CCACACATCGTCACCATCTTTTGTTGTGGCTTTTACCTCGCCCTGCCAGCCTGTTTTTTTATGTTTGGAAACAATATCTTCCACCGTAAATTGTTCACTTTCTACTTTCGATAGCACATTCCAAATGAAGATACTCTTTCCAAATCTCGAGAATTTAAACAACCTTGAAAATTTATTGCCCATGTGTACCACTTGGCCGTTGGGCAAAATTCTCGCGAAAAGCAAAGTTTCGTCCATGGCGTGGCTCAAGGCCCGCAACTCTTTTATGGATTTTTCTTTTGAAATACTAAGCTCATCGGCTTCAATAGCCATTTGTTTAGCGCGCTTTTCGGCAACCAACAATTCGGCCAAAGTATTTTTAACGCTTTTTGCCGTGGGCCAAAAAATAAACAAAAATTCTCCGAGCAGCACCAATAAAGTAAAGCCCATTATCCAGATTTCTAAACTGCGTAGCCAACTTACTTTTTTATCGGCCTCCATGTCATATTGGTTTACAATACCGTCCATCAACGAAAGGAAGTCGGATTCATTGGCCTTAACCTTTTCAATATCTGCCACAAAAGCACTCACCGGCAGTGGCGGCACGTTCTCTATCTTTTCAATAATGGATTTTGAAGCACTGGAAATGGTATCGAAAACTGGATTCAGGGTTTTAAACTGCTGTGTAATCGCCTTACTGTTCTTTTTGGGCAAGCCAAGGCTATCGTTTCCGTGTTGCAAGGCGTGATGCGAGAGCTCCCAAAGTTTAAGGGTCGATTTTATTTTTTCTTTCAGCAACACCCTATTTTCCAAAATAGATTCGGCCGAAAGAGCCACTACATCTTTGGTTAGTTTTTGGCTAAGCATACGCTGCCTACCCGCTACATTTATCACCGAAGAATCGCTTTGCTGATCGTTTAAATGTTTCCTGATAAGAATTTGGCTGGCTATTACCGAAACAGCAATGGCGCTTAAAGCGATAATGTACAAACGGCTTAACTTATTAAACGTACGTTGGTCTAATGAATTACCGTTTTTTGCCATATCATTTTGTATTTAAGAAATTGCCTGCTTAACCAGTGCCAGGCTTTTTTCTGAAAAAGGCAACTTTAAAGCTTCTTGATGCCCTTTTTCAGACATTTTAACCCAAGTTTTTTTTAGGATATCAATCACCTTTTCGTCGTCGTGTTTCGCTGCAAACTCTTCAAAATAATAATCTAAAAACACTAAACAGATGGTGTCTTCCAAGGTTTGCGACTCTTCGTTTTTCTTGATGAGTTTTTTATTGATCAAAAAAGAAACCCGCTCGATAAATTCTTGGTCGTAACCTACCTGATTTAAAATTTCGGAAGTTAATTCGCCGTGCATTTTTTTCAAGGTTTCTCGCCATTTTAAATACCCCACGCGATCCATCGGGTATTCGTCGCGTGCAATTTTCCAACGGCAAATATGTTGTGCCCGTGCCGCCATTTGAAGCGCTTTTGAAGCATTGGGTTCAAATTGCAAAAGTTTCCTGGTCATGCGTTGCGAATAAAGCAACTCTTTTGGATATTCTATACCAAAAACCTCGTAAACATTAGGGTCTTGGTTGTTTTTTTCGTCAATTAATGCTATGGCTGTTTCAAATCTGGTGGGTTTCATAGGCTATATATTTTGTACTGATCGTTAATCCGAAAAGCCAATATACACATTTCCCTCTTCAATTTTAACAGGATAAGTGGCAATTTTTAAGTCCTCGCCAGCCATGCTGCTGCCATCTTCCAACGAGAAATTCTTTTTGTGCATGGGGCAGGCTACTTTGGGCGTGCCGTCTTTATCGCCAATCATTCCTAGCGACAATACCATTTCCATTTTATGCGGACACAAATTTTGCGTAGCGTACCACTTACCCGTTCTGGTAAAGTTGTAAACCGCTATTTGTTTGGTTTTGTACTTAATACAGGCGCCGCTGTTCTGCGGAAAATCTTCTACCGCTCCCACTTTAAACCACGCTTTAACTTCGGGCTCTAACACTGTTTTGTACTGTTCTAGAATATCTTGCATAACTATTTTGTTTTTCTTTTTGTTTTGGCAGTAAATTTTATTGGCCAACTTCCGGCTTCCAACCCAATTTAATTCCAAACTTTTGGCATTTTTTGGTCTCTCATGGGCACGAATACCAAGTTATCATCAGTATCGTCCGAGTTTACAAAATGCTTAAAACGTTTCATCATTTCTGGGTTTTCAATGGCTTGTTTCCACTCGCACTCGTATTTTCCTATCAAACCTTCCATTTCTTTTTCAAGGTCTTCAGCGATACCCAAAGAATCTTCAATAACTACTTTCTTTAAGTACTCGATGCCTCCTTCCAGTTTTTCCAACCAAGGTGCCGTTCTCACCAACGGTCCAGCGGTTTTTATGTAATACATTAAAAACCGATCTAAGTATTTTATGGCTGTTTCATCATCCAATTGTTCGGCAAACAGCACCGCATGCTTTGGTGTGGCGCCACCATTTCCGCACACGTAAAGGTTCCATCCGCCTTCAACAGCTATCAATCCGAAATCTTTTCCTCTAGCCTCGGCACATTCCCTGATACAGCCCGATACGCCGCCTTTTAATTTATGCGGCGAACGCAATCCTTTGTATCGGTTTTCAATCTCAATGGCAAAGGTGACACTCTCGTGCATACCATAACGGCACCATGTAGAGCCCACGCAACTTTTTACTGTTCTAAGTGACTTTCCGTAGGCATGGCCACTTTCAAATCCGGCATCAATCAATTCTTTCCAAATAATGGGCAATTCGTGAATCTGCGCCCCGAACAAATCGATGCGCTGACCGCCTGTAATTTTGGTATATAAATCGTATTTTTTGGCTACTTCGCCCAATACGATTAAATGCTCTGGAGTGATTTCGCCACCTGCAACCCGCGGAACTATTGAGTATGTTCCGTTACGTTGTATATTGGCCAAAAACCGGTCGTTAGTGTCTTGTATAGCCGGTTGTTTGTTTGGCGTTTCCATGGTTATAGTTGCAAAAATAGACGCCAATGCGGGCTTACAAACCTCGCAACCGTGGCCTTCGCCAAATAAATTTAAGGCCTCTTCATAATCGGCTACACCATTCACTTTTATTAAATCGTAAAGCTCTTGGCGGCTAAAACTGAAATGTTCGCAAAGCACCTCTTTAACCTCCTGCCCAAGCGATTTGAGGGTTTCGTTAACCAAATCGACCACCATGGGTTTACAACCGCCACAGCCTGTTGTCGCTTTGGTTTTTGCTATTACATCGCCTAAGTTTTTACAGTCGCCATCGGTTATCGAACAGCATATATCGCCTTTGGTCACACTCTCGCACGAACATACCTGTGCAGCATCGGGGATATCCAGTACGCTTCCAAATGCAGAACCACCTTCGCCTCGGGCTCCAATTACCAATTCTTCTGCGTCTTCTGGAATGGGCAATCCGTTTAAGTAAATTTGATGGAACATATTATAGTCGCTGGCATCGCCAATTAGGATACCTCCCAACAATTTTTTCCCATCATGGCTCACATTTATGCGCTTATAAATATTCTTTGTTTTGTTTTCAAAAATAATGGAATACCCCTTCTCAACAGGCATAAAAGGTTCGCCGTAACTGGCCACATCAACGCCAATAAGTTTCAATTTGGTTGACATATCGATGTCTTCCTCCATTACCACATCGGTATTGCCCAAAATTTGGTTTACCGCTACTTCGGCCATATCGTAACCCGGTGCCACCAAACCATAAATCATCTGGTTAAAAAGTGCCACTTCACCAATAGCATATATCTCGGGATCTGAGGTTTGCATTTTATTATTCACTACAATACCACCTCTTGTTCCCATACTAAGACTGCAGGTTTTTGCGAGCTCATCTCTAGGCCTAATGCCTGCCGACACCACCAACATTTCTACATCAATTTTATCATACTCGCCAAATTCCATTCCTGTTATGGCTCCCTTTCCTAAAATTTTATTTGTAGCTTTTGAAAGATGGACGTTTATGCCAATCGATTCTATTTTTTCCTGAAGTACTTTGCTACCGCGTGTATCCAATTGCCTGGGCATCAACTTTGGTGCAAATTCGACCACATGTGGCTCAAAACCCATATCCATAACGGCTTTTGCCGCTTCCAGCCCTAATAGCCCTCCACCTAAAACCGCTGCTTTTATTTTTTCTTCGCGGCCTTTCTGAATCTTATCGGCATAAGCCAACATAGCCTCCAAATCCTCAATAGTCCTGTAAACAAACACTCCCTTTTTCTCAATACCCGGAATGTTAGGCACAAAAGGAGACGACCCTGTAGCCAACACCAAATAATCGTACTTGTAATTAATATCTTTGGTAGATGTTATCTTTTTTGACGACCGGTGTATATCTGTAATTCGTTCGTTAGTAATTAGCTCTATATCGTTGTCTTCATACCACTCTCGCGGCGCCATTTCGAGTGCTTTGGCATCCTTACTTTCAAAATATTCGCTTAAATGAACCCTATCATAAGCTGGTCTTGGCTCTTCTCCAAAAACAGTAATTTTAAAATTCTTGCTTTCGGGCCTTTCTACAAATTTTTCACAAAATTTGTAACCCACCATACCGTTTCCAACTACAATAATTTTTTGCATATCTACGTATTTATAAACACAAAACTAAGTATTTATACGTAATTCATTATTGTTGTAGTCTAATATTTTTTTCAAACAACCCTATTATTGCCATTTTCTCAAATAGAAATAAGAATAATTGTTTTATACTTAATTTAAAGGATTTGTTTTTACCGAAACCTTAAACGGGCTCTACAGTTATGGCGATGCTCTTTGATGCAGGTGTTTTGGCCGTGTGCGCAAAATTATCTAACGGCACCAACGGATTGGTTTCTGGAAAATACGTAGCACAACAGTTTTTAGGGATATTGTACTGAACCACTTTAAAATGATTCACTTTTCGGGCAACACCATTGAAAACCGATTTCAAATTGACTATTTGTTCGTTTTCCAACCCACGCTCTTGCATGTCTTCTTTGTTCATAAAAATAACGCGTCGTTCATTAAAAATGCCTCGGTACCTATCGTCCAACCCGTAAATGGTAGTATTGAATTGGTCGTGGCTACGAATGGTCATCATAATGAGTTCGCCGGTTTTCAGTTTCCAAGTCGGTAATTTATTGATAGAAAACTGTGCTTTGCCCGTTTCTGTTTTAAAATTTCTATTCCGTGCTCCGTTGGGCAAATAAAATCCGGCAGGTTGCTTTACACGGTTGTTGTAGTCTTCAAAACCATCGACCACCTCGGCGATATCGGCACGCACCAAATTATAATCGTCTTGATATTCCAACCAATTTATTTTTGAACGTTCTTTCAATGTAGCATAGGCCACCCCACAAACCACGGCCACTTCACTTAAAAGCTTGTCGGAACAAGGCTCCAAAACACCTTTTGTGGACGACACCACGCCCATGGAATTTTCAACACTTTGAACTTGCAAGCCCGTT
>CAZZDI010000181.1:0-5441 GCA_964653155.1 uncultured Flavobacteriaceae bacterium
CTTTTTTACTTTTAGTTTTTTTCCAAAAGAATTTTTTAACCAAAAACAAAACCGCAAAAGCTACTGCCGCTATCACCAGTATGTTTTGAACTATTGCATTCATTTTTTTTAAGTCGGAATTAAATTAGTTTTATTTCAAAAATTGAAATGCGATAAATGCTGCCACGTAAGCAATACCACTCATAACCACAAGCTGTAATGTTGGCCATTTCCAAGAATTGGTTTCTCGTTTTACAATCGCCAAGGTACTCATACACTGCATGGCGAAGGCATAAAACAACAACAAAGAAATTCCGGAAGCAAAATTGAACAGCGGCCCTCCCAAAATAGGGTTTATTTCGGCAGCCATTCGGTTTTTTATGGTGGCTTCATCATCACTTCCTACGCTATAAATGGTGGCCAATGTACCCACAAATACTTCGCGTGCTGCAAAACTGCTTACTATGGCAATGCCTATTTTCCAATCGTAGCCCAACGGCCGAATAACAGGTTCGATGGCACGGCCCGTTATTCCTATAAAAGAATTTTCAAGCTTAAAGGAAGCAATGTGTTGTTGCAGTTCTTCTTCCGATAGGTTTTGCGAGGCATACTCGGCAGTAACGATTTCTTCGGCATTGTTGAAATTATCACCTGGGCCGTACGATGCCAAAAACCAAAGAATGATGGAGATGGCCAAAATAATTTTTCCGGCACCAAAAACGAACGATTTGGTTTTTTCAACTACTGTTAAAGCTACATTTTTAAAAAGTGGCAGTTTGTAATTGGGCATTTCTATCACAAAAAACGATTTGCTCCTAATTTTTAAGACTTTGTTTAAAATGTAGGCCGAACCTACCGCTGCCCCAAAACCTAAAAGATAAAGTAGCATTAAGGTTAGGGCCTGATAGCCCAAGCCCAAAAAGCGTCCTTCGGGAATAACCAACGAAATAATGATTAAATACACCGGAAGCCTGGCCGAACAGGTGGTAAACGGCGTTACCAAAATGGTGATTAAGCGCTCCTTCCAACTTTCAATATTTCTGGTGGCCATTACTGCCGGAATAGCACATGCCGTACCCGAAATGAGCGGTACCACACTTTTTCCGCTAAGTCCAAAACGGCGCATAACACGGTCCATTAAAAATACTACACGGCTCATATAGCCACTTTCTTCCAGCACCGAAATGAACAAAAACAAAAAGGCAATCTGCGGAATAAAAATAACGATACCTCCAAGCCCCGGGATAATACCTTCGGCCAGCAAATCGGTAAAAGCGCCGGGAGGCAATTGGTTTTTTGACCACTCGCTTAACGAAGCAAAAGTTTCGTCAATAAAATCCATGGGGATACCCGACCAATCGTAAATGGCCTGAAACATGAGCAGGAGTATGAAAAAGAAAATGGCGTAGCCCCAAATTTTATGGGTTAACACCCTGTCTAGTTTTGAGCGCAAATCTTTGGCCTTTGCAACATCAATGGTTTGCCCTTTTTTTAAGGCATTGTTTATAAACTGGTAACGTTTAATGGTTTCCTTTTGCTGTAAACGCTTTAGGTCTGCCTTGTTTTTGGTTTTAAAATTGGCAACAGCTTCAATTTCGTTTCTATCGGTTTTTCCGAAGTTAACATCTTGCGTAATCACCAACCATAGTTTGTACAATAATTGGTTGGGAAAGGCTTTGTGCAAACTGGCGAAATAGTCCTTATCGATTTCAGAAGTATCCAAACATGGCGTTGTTGAAAGCTCTTTGTAACTTTCAATAAGCTGTTTCAGTTCATCAATGCCCTGCTTTTTTCGGGTGCTCACCAAAGCTATTTTGGTGTTGAGCTCTTCTTCCAAATGATTAATATCCAACGAAATACCTTTGTAAGCCATGCGGTCGGCCATATTGATGACCAACAGGGTTGGGATTTCCAAATCTTTTATTTGGGTAAAAATAAGCAGGTTCCGCTTTAAATTTTCCACATCGCTCACCACAACGGCTACATCAGGAAAATCTTTATCGTTTTTATTTAAAAGCAGTTCTATAACTACACTTTCGTCCAGCGACGATGCGTTAAGACTGTAAGTTCCGGGCAAATCGATAATGTGTGCTTTAAGAACACGCGACAACTTGCAAACCCCTTCTTTTTTTTCGACGGTAATGCCCGGGTAGTTGCCCACCTTTTGGTTTAATCCGGTAAGGGCGTTAAATACAGATGTTTTTCCAGTATTGGGATTGCCGATTAGGGCAACGTTAATTTGTTTACCCATGCGACACTTTTTCTATTAGGATGTGCGTGGCTGTTTCTTTTCTAATGGCCAAATGTGAACCATTAATGTTAAGATACATGGGATCTTGAAAAGGCGCCACTTGAACAAGCTGTACAATATTACCCGGCAGGCAACCCATTTCCAATAGTTTTAAGGGAATATGAATGGACGAAACATCAGTTATTACGGCTACTTCGCCCCGTTTTAAATGTGCTAAGGTGTACTGCAAGCTTATTTAGATTGATTTTAAAGAGGCAAAAGTAAGGGAAAAGTTTAAGGTTTAAAAAGTTTAAGGTTTAAAGTTTTCATAAGAAACTTTTTTTGGCACCCAATTCAAGTTAAGCCCTTACGTAAAAAAACTATTTTTCTTTTTTCAATACCTTAATATCATCAAGCAAACGTTCCATTTCAGAAGGGTCGGTGCCATCGTAAAACCCACGGATTTGTCTTTTTTTATCGATAAGCATAAAGTTTTCGGTATGAATCATATCGTAAGGGCCATCAAACGGATTGTCTTTTACCGCCAAATAGCTTTTCCTGGCCAAATCGTAAATTTGTTTTTTATCGCCCGTAACCAAATTCCATTTTTTATCGTTTACGCCTTTCTTTTTGGCGTAACGTTTTAACTGTGCCACGGTATCGATTTCGGGTGTTACGGTGTGCGACAGCAGCATCACCTCACTATCGTTCAATATTTCCTTTTGGATATTGGCCATATGATCGGTCATGATCGGGCAAATAGTCTGGCAAGTGGTGAAAAAGAAATCGGCTACGTAAATTTTATCTTTGTAATCGGCTGGTGTAATGGTTTTTCCGTTTTGGTTGGTCAAGCTAAAATCGGCTATTTTATGGTATTTCTTTTTGTATTGGAGGGTACTGTCAACAAGCTCGGTGCTTACCATGGCAGGTTGGTAAATGGGGAGGGGCCGGTACACATTCAGTGTATTGTAAATAATGAAAACAATAATGATTGAAATGACTAAAAAAACAATAGCAAACCGCTTGTATTCCTTAAAAAAAGACAACATTGGAAATATAATTTTAGCAAAAATACAATGATTTTTCTGTTGAGAACACCTTGCTCCATCTTAAATTACAGTTAAAAAACTATGGCAATCTTCAATAGTCTTTTATAAAGTTGGTTTAAAACCTTACTTTTGTGCGATTGTAAAAAAATTGTTAGACACTATTTATGGAGTTTGTTATAAAAATATCGCAGTTTTTGTTAAGCCTTTCGTTGCTTATCGTCCTGCACGAATTGGGGCATTTTATCCCGGCAAAGGCTTTTAAAACAAGGGTTGAAAAGTTTTACCTGTTTTTTGACGTGAAGTTTTCATTGTTCAAAAAGAAGATTGGCGAAACTGTTTATGGCATAGGCTGGTTGCCGCTTGGGGGCTACGTGAAAATTTCTGGAATGATTGACGAAAGTATGGATACCGAGCAAATGGCACAGGAGCCCCAGCCATGGGAATTCCGTTCGAAACCAGCTTGGCAGCGATTAATCATTATGTTGGGCGGCGTTACCGTAAACTTCCTTTTGGCGATTTTAATTTATATCGGGATGAGCTTTTTTTACGGCGAAAGCATATTGCCCATTGAAAATATAAAAGACGGATTGGCCATTGAAAGCACCGTAGCAAACAAAGCAGGTTTACAAACCGGTGATAACATTATAGCCGTTGATGGCGAAAACATTGAAACCTTCTCGCAAATTTCTGAAAAAGTATTATTCGGAAAAGAAATATTGATTGAGCGAGATGGTTCACAATCCACCATAACGATGCCTGAAGACTTTTTGGCCCAGTTGATGGACTCGAAAGAGCGCGGTTTTATCAGTTTAAGGCAACCGTTTATTGTGATGCAGGTTCCCGATACGTCTTATAACAAAGCCAGCGGATTGCAAAAAGGCGATATCCTTTTGGCGCTTAACGATTATAAAACAAAATACGCCGATCAGGTTAAGGATGGCTTAGAGCAATTTAAAGGGCAGGAAGTAACTGCAACCGTAAAACGTGACAACCAGAGCTTAACCTTACCGTTAAAAGTCAGCGACGAAGGCAAATTAGGAATTGTTTATGCCGCGGCTTCAACCCCAGAAACTTTGGAAGCTTTGGGCTATTACGACTACCAAACTAAAGATTACGGTTTTTTTGAAGCCATTCCGGTTGGAATGAATAAAGCCAAAGAACGTGTGGCGTCATATTGGGACCAATTAGGAGCCATTTTCACACCAAGTACCGGGGCCTACAAAGGTGTTGGGGGCTTTAAAGCTATTTACGACATATTCCCCAGTTTTTGGAGCTGGCAAGCGTTTTGGAGCATTACGGCCTTTTTGTCGATTATGTTGGGAGTGTTGAACTTGTTGCCCATTCCAGCCTTGGATGGCGGCCACGTAATGTTTTTACTTTACGAAATAATATCTGGAAGAAAGCCGGGCGATAAGTTTATGGAGTATGCGCAAATGGTAGGTTTCTTCATTTTAATAGCCTTAGTGTTGTTTGCAAATGGCAACGATATCTATAAAGCGATTTTTAATTAAATTTTTTTTAAAAAAGTATTGTGAGAACTAAAATAATATATATCTTTGCGCTCGCAAAAGCGAAACAAAACCTTCCTCAGTAGCTCAGTTGGTTAGAGCATCTGACTGTTAATCAGAGGGTCGCTGGTTCGAGCCCAGCCTGAGGAGCAAACAAAGACTTTACAGCAATGTAAGGTCTTTTTTGTTTGAAGTAATATTTTTTGAAGGCTCCATAGTTCAAGGGATAGAACAAAAGTTTCCTAAACTTTAGATCCAGGTTCGAATCCTGGTGGAGTCACTGTAAATACTGGGCTTACCAATAATAGACTTGTTGTTTCAACAGGTCTTTTTTTATTTTATCCTTTTTCTATTCAACTGCATTATACGCACAGGTTGCATTTTCTTTTTGAAGTCAACTTGACAAGTTTTTTTTCCTAAAAAGGTGTACCATAAGGTGTACCTGTTTTCTAAAAAGGTGTACCATCAAAATTTAAACTAAAATATTAAAAATCATGAAATTAAATATATTGTTCTTATTGTATAAATCAAAAACGAATTTAAGGGGAAGATGTCCTGTTAGGTGCAGAATAACTTTAAATAAAAAGAGAAAAGAATTCTCAACAGGGCAATTTGTAAACCCCAAACATTGGGATAGTAAAAAGCAAATAGTCAAGCCTCCCAAACCAGATGAAA
>CAZZDI010000182.1:0-5412 GCA_964653155.1 uncultured Flavobacteriaceae bacterium
GTTGGTTTAGAATTTTCAGTATTTGTTTTTGCAACCTGTGGTCTTGTTCTGGGTTTGGGTTTAGATACACGGTTTCGTGCCACTGTTCTTCTTGAAGTTCTTCGCTCAGGAATCAATAAAGCTTGCTCGTCGTCATCACCACTATAACTGTAACGGTATCTGTTTTTGAATTTATAGGCCACTGTAATGTCGTGCGAATTTCCAAATGATGATAAATCGCCCATGGCCTTTTCATAATTATACTCAATGGCAATTTGACTTGTAATATTCAAACCCAATCCGGCCGACATACCATAAAGTGTATTGTAACCCGCTTGCGCCCATATACCTTTTGGAACCGTTAGCATCACCGTGCCCGCAATAATAGTTTCTTCCTTTCTGAATTCTGAACGCAACAATCCTGTAAATTTACTTTCATCAAAAAATCCACGGCTATTCATGTAACCAGTGTACATAATATGCCCCTGAACGCCCTGTTTTGGATTGTCTTCCATCATTTGCGATTCGGTTAAATTGTACGAAACCAAATTGTTTACAGACACCCCAAAATCGAAAAAACCGGTACCGTAATTGATACCCGGATTAACGGTTATTACTGAGTTGGAAGGCACATCATTTAATGACGAATCGGAAAAATTGGTAACCACATTACCTTCGTTAATGCCACTTTTATAAAAGGCTAAATTGACACCAAACGTTAAGTTGCTTTCCCTATCGAACACGGCATTATAAGCGAAGTTGGCCACACCGCCAAAGGTGGTCATTACCCCATAATTTTGCTGAAAAAGTGACAGGCCAGCCCCCATGTTTTCACCAAATCTTCCGGCATAACCAAATAAATAGGTTTGAGGAGCATCATCAAACTGCACCCATTCCCTTTTGTTATTAAAACTTAAATATTTGTTTTGCTCCCTAACGAAACTAAAAGTTGGGTTAATGATATGGCGGTTAAATTTTAGTGAGTTTCTAACAGGAATTTCTAACGCAACAACACCGTTGCCATTTTGGGGATAGAGTTGCTGTATAAAACAGAAAAATAAAATGATATGTAATGTGCGCTTTATCATATTATTTAACCACCGTTATAGAACCTCTTTTTTCACTTCCGTTGGAAGGCTTTATAATGTAGTAGTACACTGGGTTTACACTCTTAAAATCTATTTGGTTTTCAGGCCAGTTGTTTTGGTAATTATCGGTTTGAAGCTCCACCTTGCCTTGGGCACTTAAAATGGTAATTTGTGCATTGCTTCCATTTACATATTGTTGCGGAATGACCCAAGTATCGTTCACTCCATCACCGTTGGGACTGATGAAATTTGGAATTTCGGCCACATCCGGAAATGGATTTTGTACCGTAAAACTGTGCTCTGTTGAAGCTAAACAATCTGTGGTTTGGTTCACCACGACTTTATAATTTCCTGCCTGACTGATTACATAACTGCTTGTTGAAACGGTAGCAATAATCGATTCATCTCGATACCATTCAAATTCTGGGTTGCTAGCATCGGTGGTTATGGTAACTTCCAAAGTTTCGTCTTCATCAATCATTTCAACAGCTTCAACATCTATACTGCTTGTAAAACCGGTACTATCTAAGTCAATCGATGCCGATGTGGTACATTCTCCCAAATCAACAGTAACCGAATAGTTGCCAGATTCTGCGGTTTCGTACATTTGGCTGGTGGCCGCCTCAATAGCCTCGCCGTCTTTATACCACTGATAACTATTACCATAAACGGCACTTAAAACCGTAGCCCCTTCGCTGGAACAAAATGGATTGCCCCTACTGGAATTAACCTCGAACGAGCTTTGTGAAGTTGCCTGACTAATGGTTACACGATTGGAAAACGAATTGGAAGTACAGGTACCATAATTAGTTTCAGCAAAATAAGTTCCCGGTTCGCTTACCGAAAGGCTATTCCCTTCAGAAACAAAAACCGAAGTAGTCGGGCCAGTTTCTTTGTACCAATTGAAAGTTAGCGAAGGGTACTGAAGTGGCGAATCGTTGTTTTCGTCCACCCTACTATCAATAGTGAGTAAATAACTGCCTCCTGAACAAAATGACCCAGTAGCGATTAAATTATTAATGGTGAACGGCGTATCTTGGATTTTGTAATAGGCCGCAAAAGCATTTGATGGTGTGCTTGAAGCTGCAGGGGCCGTGCTCTTTATCTTTATTTTATAACCTTCGCCAGATATGGTGTTTGGCATCGCAAAATTTAATGTAGCTGGCGATGTGGTTTCTTCGCCCACCGCAGTTGTATAAATGGTTGAAGCGTTTGAAAAATCGCCCGTTTCATCAGAAAGCTCTATAATAAATTGGTTAGACCCGCTCAAAGCGGTATCTGGCGAAAAACTGAAAGTGACAGAATATGTGTTAAATGAAGGACTGGCACAGGCCTGTGTAAAGCCCAAACTTGGTTTTCCTATAACAATTTGGGCATTGCCTTTGACTAATAACGAAAGGAACAAAACCACAGTAAAACAACTAATTATAGTAAAATTCTTCATTCCGTATTTTTATTTCATCCAATAAAATCCCTAAAACCTCATTCCAAGTTCATGAATAAAATAAAAAAGGAAAGTGAGTAGATTTGGGGCATTCGTTACAGCGATATGAATAATTAGTCAATGGTTCTTAAATCTGGGTCAACCTCGTTTGAAGCAATAATTTTGTTGATTCGCAACCTAAAATCTGGTCTTCTTTCGTTACGTATATCAATAAAAGTTTCAGCATTTGAACTTTTGGAATACACATTAAAAAATGCGCTATTGCCATACCAATTTTCCAAATCTTCATTATTGGAGTTGTTTTCAACAAAAATGTTTCCGTTGCAGTTGTTGAAATACATTGAAGTAAACTTTATTTTTTCAAGGTTCTCTTGGTTCAGGTTAATTTTATCCTCTAAAATAACCGCAGGATTAAATCCAGAAATAACACTTTTGTTCATATCCAACAAAGCATAATCACCTACATAAACAGCAGCTTTTACAAGCCCCATTTTTATATCGTTTTCTAGATCTTCGCTATCATTAAGAAATGTAAGGTTTTTGGCCACTACCGATGTTGCCTTCTTTGAAAAATCAATATCTTCTTTTCTATCGTAAGAAGCCACCCTTAAACATCTAGACCCCGTACTGTTTGAAACGTAAGGTGAGCGCAGTGCCAAAGAATTGGTTAAATTACATTGTGCCCCAAAATTAAATTCAAAATCGTTGTTATTGGTACGAAAGGTTACCATGTTCAACATGTTTAACTGTCCGCCCCAAGCTTCAAGGGCATTTCCTGCCGAATATGAAACCATTACATTTTCTAAAATAGTGGCATCGCCAACACCGGCCAATAATAGTCCGTTAGAATATTCGCCGTTTGCAATGCGTTTTCCGGCAAATTCAATTCTAACGTATTTTAAAATCCCTGAATTATCGGTTGGATTTTCACCACCGTAGTTGGCGCTAGCATAGGTTGACGGTGTGAGGTCTGGATAAAATTTTGCTACCGAACCATTTCCAAATTTGTTGGTTGGCGCTTCACCAAGTAGAACCACGCCACCCCAATCTCCGGCTCTTTTTACCGTTCGGTTTGAAGTGAACACTATGGGATCTGTTTGCAGCCCAGAAGCCACGATTTTAGCACCTTTTGTTACGGTTAGCGAACCATTAGATTTATAATCGCCCATAATAACCGTTCCCGGTTCAATAGTCAATGTGGCACCGTTGTTAACAAACACATTACCTAACAACAAATACACTTCGCTTTTTATTAACGTTGTGTTTTCGGATATGTTTCCGGCCAATATTTTTGTAGGCTCTCCATAATCTGATTGGTTTGGCTTGAAATCGGTCCAGTTGTTCAGCCAATTTTCAGACCCAACAATACCTTTTTCCTGCTGGGAAAACAGACTGCCGGTTACAAAAAGAAATATGAAAAGGATTTGGGTAAAGTTTTTCATAGTTATCTTACAGTTTTATGATTTAATAATTCTTATGATTTTTCTTTAAAATTCCAAACCAAAAATACAAAAAACCCCATGAAATACTAATTATTTCGTTGTAATGCGGTTTTTTAACAAGCCTAAGGTTGAAAAATATCGACAAAAGGCTCATAAGTGTTTCACAAAACAGCACTGCTAAATTTAATGCTACCAAATGCTGTGTTTGCTCAATACTTTTTGGCTCCAACATAAAGATTATGGTTATCTAAATTCGCTATATTGATGCAACGATTTCATGATTTCTTCATAAAACAATATGGCGGCAATCAAATTTTTAGTATCAGAATATGGCAAATACACTTGATGGAACTCTGTGGTTTTTTCAAGATAATCATCTGTTGTTCCAAATTGATTATCTAATGCTTTTCTGTTATCAGAATCATTCGGTATCCCCAAAGTAGTCATAGTTACTCCCGGCTTGGTAGCAAATGCAATGTAAGGCAAGGTTCTTACCAAAACTTGATTTCTTTCAGTATAAAGCGCAATCAATTCTCCTTTTTGCATTCTATCAAGTTCTTGTTTGTTATGGTATTTTTTGATTGCTACCTTTTCACTGATAATGCTTTTGGCTTCCTTCTTTTTTTGGGCAAAACCTACGCCCGCCACTAAAAACAGCCCAAAACTGATGATGAAAACTTTTAATTTCATGGTTAAGATTTAAGGGATTAAAGCACAAATCTATGCAATTTACCGTTAAAAACAAGCGTTTTGTCGATTTTTTTGTTTTTTTTCAAAAAATAAAGGTCGTATGTCTAGATTTTAACATACGACCTTACCATATAATTACAAGTAATTTAATGCTTAAGGACTAAATTACTCCCTTTTTTCCATTGAAAAATATCTGAAAAAATTATTCTCTTTGTTAATACATTTTATTAATAAGATAAAAATCGGCCAGTACCAAAGCGGCCATGGCTTCTACAATGGGCACCGCTCTTGGCACTACACAAGGATCGTGCCTGCCTTTTCCTTGCATTTCAACCGTATTGCCCTCTTTATCTATTGTTTCATATTTTTGGATCAATGTGGCCACTGGTTTAAAGGCTACACTAAAATAAATATCCATACCATTACTAATGCCGCCTTGAATACCTCCGGAATAGTTGGTTTTTGTGGAGCCATCGTTATTAAAGGCATCATTGTGGTCGCTGCCATACATGGTGCTGCCATGAAACCCGCTACCGTATTCAAAACCTTTAACGGCATTTATGGATAGCATGGCTTTACCCAATTCGGCATGCAATTTATCAAAAACCGGTTCGCCCAATCCAACGGGCACATTTTTAATCACACAACTTACTATGCCACCAACAGTATCGCCTTTACTACGCACTTCCTTTATATACGATTCCATTTCGGTAGCCATATTTTGGTCTGGGCAACGTACAATATTCGATTCAATTTGATTAAGATCCAA
>CAZZDI010000183.1:0-5371 GCA_964653155.1 uncultured Flavobacteriaceae bacterium
GGTGGCCGTATCGGTGGACAAAGTATTCATCAAATTATTGGTTTTTTCAATATCGGTTACCGGGCCTTGAACCACCAAAGTTCGATATGCATTTTTTCCTCCCGTAGCTCTAACGGCATCAACA
Organism: uncultured Flavobacteriaceae bacterium; assembly: GCA_964653155.1. Classification (GTDB taxonomy): domain Bacteria; phylum Bacteroidota; class Bacteroidia; order Flavobacteriales; family Flavobacteriaceae; genus Flavisericum. The sequence goes on from CAZZDI010000183.1 coordinate 125, forward strand.
AAAGTTTGATGATAATGGTTTAAAACAGCCATTTGTTCGGCATCTTCAACAGCCGGTTCGTTGGCACTGGCGAACAACAAATGCTCGTCGAAATCGCGCAAGTGTGTGGCTATTTGTTCCCAATAAGCTTTCTGCTTGGCATTGACTTGTTCTTTGCTGGCCTCGTTAATGTTGTTTTCCAACCAGCCGCCGTCCCAGTGGATATTCAGCAATACATACATATCGTTATCCACACAATACTGCACCACTTCCTTTACCCTATTCAACCAACTTTCACGAATTTTCGCACTATCGGCATCTTCTAAATATTGATCCCAAGCACACGGAATTCGAATGGCATCAAAACCACTGGCCTTCACAAAATCTATCAACTCTTTTGTTACTTTGGGGTTTCCCCAAGCGGTTTCGCCTCCTATGGCTTCCAATGTATTTCCTATATTCCAACCCAAAGAAATTTTTGATGCAATTTCCTCGGCAGTACTGCTCATACCGGTCATATCTGCCGGTAACGGATTCAAATTATAATCTGGATAAATTCCATTGGATGAACCAGCTCCTGCTTGGCTTACCGAAATTTTTACCGCACTTATTCCATTGGCATTAATGGTAACGGTTGATGTCCTCGCATTAATACTGGTGTTTTCTGTAGCGGTAATCGACACGGTTGTGGTTCCCGCTCCTCCAGAGGTTGTACTTAAAGACAACCAACTGGTACCAGAAGAACTTATTACCCAAGCATCTACATTGGTGGTTACACTAATATCTAAAGTACTTGCTGTATTTTCAAAATTTATTGACGTTTTATCGGCCGTCAACGTTTTTACAACTTCTTCCTCTTCTTCTTCCTTTGGGTCTTCACCCGAACTATCTGAACTACATGAAAATGAACCTACTTGAACAAAGAGGAACAACACGGCCCATATCATTTTACTTTTTAATTGTCTCATTTTCTATTGATTAATATGAACCGAAACTTCGGAAAAAATGTTTTTTGAGGAATTACCTATTTTTAAATTATAGATACCCGGCTCAACAATCCATTCCTTTTTTACTTCGTTGTAATAAGCCAGTTCTTTAACGGGCAATGGAATGGTAACCTGTTTTGAATCGCCACTTTTAACCTCAACTTTTTTAAAGCCTTTTAATTCTTTGGCCGCTTTTTCAACATACGATTCGGGATCGGATACATAAAGCTGTGCCACCTCTTTACCATCAACAGTTCCGGTATTTTTAATAGAGAAGGTGATATCGATAGTTTCGTCTTGGTTGTAATTTTCTTTATCCGTTTTTAAGTCTGAAAATTCAAAATTGGTGTACGACAATCCGTAACCAAACGGATAAAGCGGTTCTACATTTTTAGCATCAAACCAACGGTAGCCCACCAAAATACCTTCGGTGTAGGCCACACTTTTATCGCCAGGGAAACTGTGCGTTGCGTGCGCCGGAGAATCTTCTAGTTTTTTAGGCATGGTCCACGGTAATTTTCCCGATGGGTTTACGGTTCCTAAAATAACATCGGCCAAAGCATTTCCACCTTCAGAACCATTAAACCAAGTCCAAATTAACGCCGAAGATTTATTGCTTACATTTTCAATATCGAAAGGCGCACCGGCAATCATTACCACAATGGTGTTCGGGTTAACTTCCAACACCTTTTCAATCAATTCTTCCTGACCAAATGGCAAATTTAGGCTCGCTCTATCGGAAGCTTCGGTTTCATAATCTCTGTTTGAACCTGCAAAAACAATGGCCACATCAGAGTTTTTAGCGGCATTGATGGCTTCTTCCAACATTTCTGGTTCCAGCTCGTCAATAGTTACCGGGCCATTTAGGGTAATGTCGCCCAGTTTAGCTTTTTCTGTTTTTGAATAACGCTCCAGATAGCCTTCTGCATAATTGATTTTTATATTTTCGGGTAAACGGTTTTGTAAACCTTCCAACGGAGTAACCTCTCTTTTGGTTTTTACACCGGCTCCAAAACCACCCAGTGCATTTTTCTTTTTGGCGTTATTCCCTATTACAGCAATGCTTTTAATGTTTTCAACATTTACAGGCAACTGCCCTTTTTCATTTTTAAGAAGCACCACCGATTCGGCTGCTATTTTATAAGCATCCTGAAAATGATCTTCGGTGTTTATGCTGCCTTTGGCACGACCTTTATCGTCTATGCTTTTTAAGGTAAACATGAGCTGCAACACGCGCTTTACGGCTTTATCGACATCGGCTTCGGCTATTTCGCCGGCTTTTACTTTTTCAATCAACGCATCGGCATAAAAGAATTCGTTAAAGGGTTTTGGCGTTCCCATTTCAACATCCAAGCCACTTTCAATAGATTTTTTAGTATCGTGAACGGCAGCCCAATCGGAAATTACAATGCCTTCAAAGCCCCATTCATCTCTCAACACGTCGGTAAGCATATATTTATTTTCACACAAATATTCGCCCCTAAATTTATTATAAGCCCCCATAAAACTGTAAGCATTCGCTTCGGTAACAGCGGCTTTAAAGGCTGGCAGATAAATTTCGCGAAGGGCGCGCTCATCGATTTGAACATCCACAAAATCGCGATTGGTCTCTTGGTTATTCGCCGCATAATGCTTTACGCAAACCGCAACATCGTTTTCCTGAACGCCCACAATAAAAGGCACGGTTATTTCTTTATTTAAAAAAGGATCTTCGGTAAAATACTCGTAAGTTCTTCCCCCTAAAGGCGTTCTAATAATATTGATGGCTGGCGATAACAACACATCTTTATCGCGGGCAATGGCTTCTTCTCCTACACTTGTTCCAAACAAGTACGACAGTTCGGTATTCCAAGTGGCGGCCAAACCACCACCAGCAGGATAATAGGTTGCAAAATCGTTATCCCATCCTGCAGCGGCCCACGAATCTCTCGAAATTTCTTCGCGAACGCCCAACGGGCCATCGGCCATGGTAAGTTCCGGAATGCCCAATCGCTCTACTGCTTTTGTTGCAAACATACTGTTGCCATGCAACATTCCCGATTTTTCCTCGATACTCATTTGAGCAATAAGACTATCGATTTTGGCATCATAATCGTGGGTTATGGGCTTTCCTTTGTACTCTTTTGAGGTCATTTTTTTCAGAATTACTTTAGGTTCTTTTTTATCATTACATGACATAAATTGCAGGGTAACCGCAAGCGTTAAAGCGTATATCAGTTTGGTTTTCATTTGTTATTCCGTTTTATTTTTTTGCAAATCGAATCGCTGTTCCGCCACCCGATGGTAATTTTAAAGTCATTTTATCTGAGGCAGTTACATCTTCTTTTGAAATGGCCACTTTTGCAGGGTTGGTATTTAAATCGGTGCCTTCAGCATCAGCATAAATTTGGGCTTCGAAAGTACCTTCGCCTAAAAAGGACAAATCAATTTCCAAGTCCCTCGCGTTTTCATTGGTCATACTTCCCAAGTACCAATCTTCAGAATTTAAATCCTTTCGAACCGTGGTAATGTACTCCCCAATTTCGGCATTCAACACTTTGGTGTCTTCCCAATTGGTTGGCACATCGGCCAAAAACTGGAATTCGGGTTTGCCGATATAATTTTCAGGCAAATCGGCCAACATTTGAATGGGCGAATATAAGGTAACGTACAATGCCAATTGCTTTGCGGCCGTGGTATGCACACGACGGTTATTGAAGCCTTTGGTTTCCATTACATCGATAACACCCGGGGTGAAATCCATAGGGCCAGACAACATTCTAGTAAATGGTAAAATGGTGGTGTGGTTTGGCGGATTGCCCTCACTCCAAGCGTTGTATTCTTGACCACGGGCTCCTTCGCGCGCCATCATGTTTGGATAGGTTCTGCGTTCGCCCGTATCTTTAATGGGTTCGTGAAAATTAACAGTGAGTTTATATTTGGCCGCTTTTTCCAAAACCTCTCTGTAATATTGCACCCCAAATTGGCTGCCGTGCCATTCGGTCATGTTCAGCATATCGCCCACTTGCCCAATTTTCACATCGTTGATGCCCATATCTTGGTACAATTTCATCCCGGCATCAATCTGTTTTCTATAATTGATGATGTTTGAACCTGTTTCGTGGTAACCGATAATTTTTACATCGTTTGCTTTGGCGTAATCGGTAACTTCCTTTAAATCGAAGTCGTCGGTCGATTCGGTAAAACTGAACTCGTGCATTCTATTTTCGTACCAAGCGGGTGTCCAGCCTTTGTTCCAACCTTCAATTAACAAATGATGAACGCCCAGTTTTTTGCAGGCATCAATATATTCCTTCGAAATTTTAGTGCTTGCGCCATGTTTTGGCCCTTCCCAAAAAGTGTATTTTGAAATGTGCATGCCCCACCAAACACCAAGATATTTGTATGTTTCAATCCAGCTGGTGTCTTCAAATGTGTTGGGGTCGTTAAGATTTAGCACCAAATACGATTCAATTAAATCGCCTGGTTTTTCAGCAATTTGAATGGTTCGCCACGGCGTAGTAAAACTACCGTTGGTCTTTACTTTGTCGCCATCACTCCACGGCATTAAATCCAAATCGAAGTTGGTACCGCTGTTGTGTGCCACGGTATAACTCGCGTAGTTTTTTAAATTGGCCTCGTGAAAACTTACGTAGAGCCCGTTGTCGCTTTTTATGGTCAGTGGCGTATGTACGGTATCGATTGTGCTCAATCTCGACTTTGTGTATAGATGTTCGTAACGGTTGGTTTTGTAGGCCGGAATCCACCAAGTATCGCCATCATTGGCCACGTTGAACGAGGTTAACTCATCCATAATCACCAAATCGTTTTGGCCTTGATTCGGGTAAATATATCTGAACGCTACCCCATCATTAAAAGCCCGAAACTGAATTTCAATTTTTCTTTTGGAACTCGACTTTTCCTGAAGTGTTACCGATAGCTGGTTGTAATGATTTCTAATCATTTGTTTTTCGCCCCAAACTTGTTCCCAACTTTCATCAAATGCGGTTTCATCAGCACTTAAAAGTTCAAAATTATTGCATAACGAATCGTTCTCCTTAAACACAAAACCTAGTTTTGAAGGTTTTAAAACAGCCGTTTCGCCACGCATAACTTCATAAACGGGAACGCCGCCTTTTAAGTTAAAAACGATTTCATTTTTAGCATCGGGCGATGTTAACCTATACGTTTTTTGTGTTTCTTCCTGTTGGGCACAAGACAACCCTAACATGGTTGCTAAAACAATTACATATTTTGTCATTTTACTTTTTTATAAATTAAATTTTGTGTCATTTTTTTGAAT
>CAZZDI010000184.1:0-5322 GCA_964653155.1 uncultured Flavobacteriaceae bacterium
CTGAAGACGAATCAGGAGATGGCGAAGATGATTGGGACGGTAGCGGTTCAGCGCCCGATTATGTCGACATTAAATATGACATTGACAAATCTTCTGTTTTTACAAACTTGATTTCAATACGAGCCTCCTCTAACGTTCAAAACACTTACCCTTCAATTGACACTGATGGAGATGGTTTAGGAGACGGAACTTTATTAATAACCAATACTTTCGCTCAATTTACTGAAAACATAGCAGGCACTGGAGAATTATTAGATGTTGAGATAGAAATAAGTTTAAATAGTGAAGACGAAGATATCGCCATAGACAACATTGAAATTTGGGGAACACAAATAGCTTGCGCCCCAGCGGTTACTTGGGATGGCACAGCTTGGAGCAATGGTGTTGGGCCGGACATAACGACCGCAGCAGAATTAAATGCCGATTACGATACATCGTTAGGAAGTTTTAGTGCCTGTACATTAATCCTAAATAACGCTGATTTAAATATTGCTGACGGCACTTACGTTGAAGTACAAAATGAATTAATAGTTGATGCCGGAAGTTCTATTTACGTTCAACCCCGAGGCGCTTTTGTTCAAAATAATGATTTGTCAATCAACAATATTTCTGGAAACATTTTTGTTGATAAAGAAACAGCTCCTATGAATGCTTGGTATGAGTACACCTACTGGAGTTCGCCTGTTGCAGGTACAGAATTCGCTAATGCTATTGATCAATCGCACCCCGAAAGACGTTTTATTTTTAACGGACAAAACTTTTTGGATGCTTTTGCTGAATCAAATAACAACAACGAGGCCGTTTCTGGTCAAGATGACATTGATGACAATGGAAACGATTGGAAATGGGTTTCTGGAAATACCGTAATGGAACCTGGCATTGGCTATGCTTCAACTCTTACCAAATTTGACTACGATACCAACCCCCAACCCTTCAATAAAACATTCAGGTTTACATTTGAAGGCGATTTTAACAATGGTAAATACACTATTCCTATTTACCGAAACGATTCAGAGCTAAACGACACCAACTGGAACTTTATTGGCAACCCTTATCCATCTGCCATAGATGCCGATTTATTTTTGGCTGCCAACAGTAATTTAGACGGCGCTATCTTTTTATGGTCGCAAAACACAGCACCTTCCGCCACAACAAACGGCAACCAACAGATTAATTTTTCTAATGACGATTATGCTATTATCAATGTCACCGGAACCACTCCTGGAGGCGATGGCATCCCCCCCTCAAGATACATCCCCTCTGGTCAAGGATTTTTTGTAAGCATGTCTAACTCAGCTTCGGCAGATTTGGTTTCTGGAAGTGTTTACAAATCGAATATCGTGTTTAGCAACTCTATGCGCGTAGCAGATGTAACGGCAAACAACTTGTTTTTTAAAGGCAGCAAAAAAGAAAAGAAATCTGAAAAGAACAAATTGTGGCTCGATTTAACTTCAAATAATGGGGTGTTCAACCAAATTTTAATCGGTTACGTAAATGGCGCATCCATCAACGATGACGGCCTGGCTTACGACGCACCAAAATACCCAACCAAAGGCGCTGCTTTGTATTCTATAATTGAAGGTTCCAACAAAAAATTTGCCATTCAAGGCAAACCCACAAACAGCATCAACGAAGACGAAACCATCAAACTAGGCTTTAAAACCACTATAAACGTAGCCACGCTTTATACCTTGTCCATTGCAAAAATGGAAGGCGACTTTTTAAATAGCCATTCGGTATTTGTAAAAGACAATCTATTGAATAAAGTACACGACTTAACCGTTTGCGATTATACCTTTACTTCAGAAACGGGCCAATTCAACAACCGTTTTGAAATTGTATTTAAAGCCGACGCGCTTTCAACCGCAAATGCTTTGGTAAACCCAAGTCAATTAAAAATTGTGGAACTTGAAAACGACAAGGTACAGTTTACCGCCCCCAACGGGTTGCGCATTAAATCTGTGTCTGTTTTCGATTTGTTTGGTCGGCAGCTTTACGCATTTAAAGGACAAAACGAAACCGAAATTTTTAAGCTTTCAAACTTAAATGCTTCGATGTTTTTGGCAAAAGTGGTGCTTTCAAACGGTGCGGTAATCGATAAAAAGGCAATAAAAAAATAAGGTTTTCTAAAAAAACTATTTTACTTAGTTTAGCTAAACACTTGGTTTAAAACCTGTAATGATTTGGGCTGCCTAAAACTGCCCAAATGCAGTTCGTAATACAACAGGATTGTACTCAAAAAAGATTGCCTTTGTTTGGCGTTTATTTTTATATCGGGCAAGGCTTCAAATGTAGTGCCCAACAAGGTTTTTAGCAGCGCTAAATTGTCGCCACTAATACTGTGTTTTCCGGTTGGACTTGGTTCAAACTCGCCTTCCAGCAAATTAAAATACTGAAATTCTTGATTGGTCAAATCTGGATAAAACCCCAAATATTTGGTAAGCTTAACCAAAAACAACAAATGAAAATTAGAATATTCTGCTTGGGCATCTAACCACAACAGGGTGTTTTCCAAAAAATGGAATAGGTTTTCGTTTTGCTCTTCTTCCCGCAGCGCACTTGCTAAAACTTCTGACAGGAACATCACAATGGAACTTTTTAAAACATGGGTGTGCAGACTGGTATAAATACAACTTGGCCGGGCTTCTTTTATAGCCTGCAACGACCTGTTGTTTTTGTATGCCGTTACAATTTGTAATTGCGAAAACAACTGAAAATAAGCTGCTTTAGTGTTTCCTTTTTTACTTTTTAAAACACCACGCAACAAAAACCCCACCACGCCCAGTTTTTGGGTATAACATTTAACGATAAGATCGTTGTCTTTATACCTTATTTTTGAGAGCACAATAGCATTTGTAGTTACCAGCATTACCGCACTACCATTAACTTTAACACTTTGGTTTCGAAAGTATCCAGATCGGAAAGCATCACCAAATACACCCCAGAGGCCACCGTATTGTTGGCTAGGTTTTTACCGTTCCAATAGGCCGTTCCGCCATCAATTTCCAAATTATAGCCTTCGTAACGCTGGTTGGTTCTGGATTGTGCTTCGGCTACCAAATTGCCTTCAATATCGGTAATTTTAATATTTACATTTTCTGAAATGTCCTTTATTTTTATTTTATCTTCCTCCATATTGAAGTTTGGACGAACCGGATTGGGATAAACGTGGGCATTCTCCAAATCTTCTGTAGTTGCCGAACTGCCCGACTGAAAAGACACCAGCCCCCTGGTAGTGGCAATGTAAACCGTACCGTTGTTTTCATCTAAAGCAATGTCGCGAACACTGTTTGAGGGCAATGGCGAATTATCTTTTGTAAAATGGAAAATGGTGTTTTGCCCGTTGGGCGAAAATAAATATACTCCAGAATCTACCGTGCCAATCCATTTGTTGTTTGCCCCATCAACTTTTATATCGGTAATATATTGCTGGAACAACAACTCTTTGGCTACGCCATCTTCTTCGATAATAATTTCATCTACCTCGGGCGAATCGTCTTCTAAAAAGTTTGAGGTGTTGTAAAGCACCCGTATGCCTTTTTCGGTACCGATCCATAATTGGTTTCTGTTATCTAGGGCAATTGCCGTAACAAAAGTTGACGGCATGTTATCTTCTTCTCTATAAATCGCTTTTATTCCATTTGTGCCATAATTTTCATTAAAGGCTATAACGCCATAACTATAACCGGCAGCCACCCATTTGGTGCTGCTATTGTCGATAACAATATCTGCAAATCCATTATTGGCGAGAGCATCTGGGATTATCTCGTTTAAGGAATACGATTGCCACCTATTATTAGACGGATTGTAAGATTTCAAGTGGTTTTCAACCAACCCGCAGGTTAACCACAAAACGCCTTCGTCATCAAAAGTTGAGGCACCTACCCTAACATCAATATAATCTGGATTATCGGCCAAAATTAAAGATTCCAAACCACTGTTGGTTTCATTATACAGTACGGTGGGCACATCATCATTAACTTCCAACAGCCCGCTAAAAAATGAGCTTATAAAGACCTGGTTATTATCAAGTGGATTTACAGCAATACGGTTTAGAGCTTTAGCTTCAAAAACTTCTGAATACCTATTGTTTATCCATTCCCCATTTTTTAGATGACTGAAACCGCGATTGTTGAGCGGATAGGGATTGTAATATATAGTGTATTCCCCATAAGTGACCCACAATCCGTTTGGTTCAATTTGAAGGGCAAACGGAATATTTAACAACGGTCCATCGGGGTGCACTTCCTCAACCGTTTCGGGGTTTGAAATGGAAACTTTTAGCATTCCGAAATCTGCTGAGCCCACATATACATAATCTCCATCGAGCATGGCACAGGTGTAGTTTGTACTGAAGGGTTCAGCTGCCGAGATTTCAACCGTTACTTTAAAATCCGAATCGTAAACAAAAACCTTGTTACTGGTTGTTACCAACAAATGGCCTGAAACTGCTTTTAAGCCTCTAGGGACTGCGGAATATGATGACAACTCAATAACGGCGCCTTCATTTATTTGGTACAATCGGTTATTCGTTCTTGTGGCGTATAAATTATCCTGGAAAACTTCTACAGCATACCAACTGCCGGAAGTAACCAATGGCCAGTTTTGAAAGTCGATTAAGTTAGGGCTATCTACCAAAGCCCGCCTAATACCGTTTCCGTCAATACACGAGGCATAAATATAATCTCCTAAAATGGCCGTTTGGCTTACCTGTACTTGCGTACCCCCATCGCCTATAAAATAAGTATCGCCAAACTCCAACCGTTCTAAATCAAAAACGGAAATGCCATAATTTGTCGATATATATATATTGTTTTGATAGGCATTGAAATGGTTTATTTTTTTATCCTGCGCAGGGATTGTAACTTTTTCAATGATATCGACAACCGACAGAACATCGTCGCCATTATCAAAAACAATTTCTATAAGTCCGTTGTCATAGCCTATTACCAACAATTCGTAATCTTCACTATAAAAGATGGTTGAAATGGTTTCGCCCGAGAGCCCATTTACCGTGGTAATTTCTTCTATTTCGTTGGTATTACTGTCTAAAATAAAAATAGCATTGGTGGATGCTGCATAGATTTTATTGTTGCCATACGATATATCTTTAATTTCGTTATACGAAAAATGGCCCTGCCAAAGTGCAGAGAAATCTTGACCAAACGATAGCAATGGCACTATTATAATTGCAAACAATATTACTACTTTACCCATACGGACTTTTGAAAGCTCAAATATATTTATAACTAACGAGTTTTATTTCGAAATCATATATTTATAACAAAAGAGGCTGTCTGAAAAGTCATTTAATTTCCGTCT
>CAZZDI010000185.1:0-5292 GCA_964653155.1 uncultured Flavobacteriaceae bacterium
CGCATTGATAAAACTCCCTAAAACGCCCTTTTTGAGGCCTATCGGCGCGCCAAACCGGTTGGATTTGGTAACGCTTAAACGGAAATTCAATTTCGTTTTGGTGCTGCACGACGTAACGCGCAAAAGGCACGGTGAGGTCGTAACGGAGGGCTTTTTCGGATATTGAAGTCGTTAACTTGTTGGAATCCTTTTCTTCATAAGCACCGCTATCAGCTTTGGCCAAATAATCCCCAGAATTCAAAATCTTAAAAACCAAGCGGTCGCCCTCTTCGCCATATTTTCCCATTAGGGTTTCGGAGTTTTCAAAACTTGGGGTTTCAATGGGTTGAAATCCGAAGGTTTCAAAAGCACCACGAATGGTGTTGAAAATGTAGTTTCGTTTGGCAACCTGCTCTGGGTTAAAATCTCTCGTGCCTTTTGGGATGCTTGGTTTTTGGGCCATTTGGTGGTAGTTGTTTTTTAGGTTTTTCCATCGCACTTCGACTCCGCTCAGTGTGACAACGAAATAAAAGTAGATTCCTGCCTTCCGCCTCCGCTAAAGCTTCAGCGAACATGGACGCAGGAATGACAATGTTTGTGCAAAAATAATTAATGATGTCGTCATTGCGAGCTTTTCAAAAAAAAAAAAAAAAGCGCAGCAATCTGTTTAATAGAAACTGAAGTCATTATTAATAAAAAGATTGCTTCGTCGTTCCTCCTCGCAATGACGTTAATTTATCAACTTATTAAAATAATGGTACAGTTCGCCTTTGGTAATTACGGCACCTTGCTCAATCATGTTAAATTTATCGGCGTTTTTATCGTCGGTGTACTCTTTATCGGCTTGTAAAAACTCGACGCTTTCATCCAAAAGATTTTCGCGTAGCCAATCGTAACCTTCCTGGGTGGTGATATCGACGCCATCTTTTGTAACGTTCACCACGATAGCGTGCATTTTATCTTCCCCCAATCGAAACAAATACATGTGTTGTGGCGCAAAATTTTCTAAATATTCGGTTTGGTTTAAAACGCCCTCCCAAATTAAATCGCTGAATACATCCAGTTCGGTTTCGGCCAGTTCGGGTTTATTGGCTTTTAGGTTGGTCCATTCGTCGTGCGTAATGGACTGTGTGGCCAAAAAATTGATGAACTCTTGGTGCAGTTCTTCAAATTGTTCTTTTGTAAGTCTTCTGTATTTCATTTTTCAAATTTATAACAAAAAAAGCTGCCTATATTGATGTAATGGCAGCCTTTCCGGTGTATCTTCAATAACCAAAACTTATTTCCGTTTGTTCTGCATTTGTTTTTGTTGCTCGGCCTGTTCCATCATTTCGGCCATTTTCTTCTGGAAACGGTTTTGCTTTTTAGGTTGTTTCTTTTTCTCTTGGATTTGGGCATGGATTTTATCCTCGTCCAAAATAAAATTCTTGATTACCAAAATGATCCCGATACTGATCAAGTTTGAAATAAAATAGTACAAACTCAACCCCGACGCATAGTTGTTAAAGAAAAACAGCATCATAATTGGCGAGAAGTACATCATGTATTTCATCATTTTTGCCATATCGGGCATGCCTTCCTGTTGCGGTGCGGTTTGCATATTTTGCCCCGTGGTTAATCGCATATAAAAGAAAATAGCGATGGATGCCAAAATAGGGAACAAACTCACGTGGTTTCCGTAAAACGGAATGTTGAACGGCAGGTTTGCAATAACATCATACGATGATAAATCGTCTGCCCAAAGGAAACTTTTTTGTCTTAAATCGAAGGCCGAAGGGAAAAACTGAAACAGCGCATAAAACACCGGCAACTGAATCAATGCCGGAATACAACCCGCCATAGGGCTCGCTCCTGCTTTGGTCTGCAGGGCCAAAGTTTCCTGTTGCGCCTTCATTTTGTTGTTTTTGTACTTTTCGCGGATTTCATCCAATTCCGGCTTCAATATTTTCATTTTGGCCTGCGATAAAAACTGCTTATATTGCACGAAAGACAGACAGATTTTTACTAAAACAGTCATCACCACAATAGCAATTCCATACGGCATAAAACCACCTAAAAAACCGAACAACGGCATAAACACATAGCGGTTTATCCAGCCGAAAATGCCCCAACCAAAAGGTACAATCTCGTCCAAGTTTCTACCGTAAGCATTCAGCACTTTAAAATCACTTGGACCATAGTACCAATCCATACTTTGGTTGATTTCTCCCCCTTGTAATTCCAACGGTATTTTTGAGGCGAACAATTTGGTATAAACCGTATCAATCGTTTCATCTTCCACCAAATTTTGCGCTATCAAATTGGCCGTTTTAAACGGTGTATCGGTAAGCAATACCGAGGTAAAGAAATGCTGTTTATAGCCAATCCACGATACATCTTCTATATCCTCATCAACATCGCGGGCACCAGTATAATCGTCTTTGCCATCTTCATATTCGTAGTGTATATCGGTATATCTATTTTCATACGAAATACTTTTGGCATGACGGTAACCTTTCAATTTCCAGTCTAAATTAATTTGCTGCGAACTGTTGATAACATCCGAAAGGCCTTGCGAACGCACGGTAAAGCCCATCATGTAATCGTTATCTTTCAGCTCGTAACGGTACTCTAAAAACTTGGCTTCAGAAACTTTTAATTTCATGGACACCACGGTTAAATCGCCATTTTTGGTTACCGAAGGTACAAAAGGCAAATCTTGGGTGTTCAACACTCGGCTGTCGGTGGTTCCAAAATTAATATTGAACGCCGCATTGCCATCTTTCACCAAATAAATGGGAAGCGAATCAAAGTCTACAAACTTTTTCAATCTCACCTCTGAAAGTGCCCCACCTTTGTGGCTGAATTTTAGAGCCAACAAATCGGTTTCAACCACAGTTTCGCCTTCAGACGACTGCATGGCCGAATAAGCAAACGCTCCTAATTTGTTTTTTAATTGCACTTGCTGAAGCGAATCCAACCCAGAGCCTACCACAAAATCGGTTTCGGTACTTGCTACATTTTGCTGTTGCTCCTTGGCCTTTTGCTCGGCTTCAACTTGTTCTTGTCTTGCTTTTTCTTGGGCTTCCAACTCTTCTGGAGTGGGCTGGTTTTGCCAAAGCATGTAGGCCAATATTCCAAAAATTAGGATGAACCCAATAATTGAATTGATATCTAACTTTTTTTCTTCCATTGTTTAATGTTTAGACCTGACCGGTCAAGAAAACCGATCAGGTCTTTTTAATATCGTTGTGTTAAATCAAAAAACTAACCACTTATTTGTTTTGTGACACAGTGGCACTCTTTTTTTTCTTGCTACTAAGCGCAGCCTTTACAAATGCCACGAAAAGTGGATGCGGATTGGCCACGGTACTTTTATATTCTGGGTGATATTGTACGCCCACAAACCAAGGATGGCTCTCCAATTCGATGATTTCTACCAATCCGGTGTCGGGGTTTAATCCTGTAGCGTTCATGCCAGCAGTTTCAAACCGTTCTTTGTAATCGCCGTTAAATTCGTAACGGTGCCTATGGCGTTCGGTTATACTTTCAGCTTTATAAATGTCTCGTACTTTGCTTCCTATTTTCAAATTGCAGGCCCAAGCTCCCAAACGCATGGTTCCCCCTTTATCCTTTACGGTTTTTTGGTCTTCCATTAGTGCGATTACCGGGTTTTTGGTTTCTGCATTTATTTCAACCGAATCGGCATCTTTAATGTTCAGTACGTTTCTGGCAAATTCGATAACGGCCATTTGCATGCCCAAGCAAATTCCTAAAAACGGGACATTATTTTCGCGCACATATCTCACCGCATCAATTTTTCCTTCAATACCGCGCTCACCAAAACCGGGAGCCACCAAAACACCGTCTAAATGACCGAGTTTTAGCTCGGCGTTGTCTTGATTGATATATTCTGAATGTACCGATTCGATATTCACTTTTACCTCGTTTTCCGCTCCAGCGTGAATAAAGGCTTCCAAAATCGATTTATAGGAATCTTGCAACTCTACATATTTGCCAATCAACCCGATGGTAATTTCATCTTTCGGATTTTTATGGCGTTTTAAAAATTGGTTCCATTGGTCAATATCGGGTTTTGTGCATTCTAAATTCAGCTTTTTCAGCACCACTTTATCGAGGCCTTCTTCCAACATTAGGTTTGGCACATCGTAGATGGTTGACGCATCAATAGATTGAATAACGGCATCTTCCTTTACGTTGCAGAACAACGCCAGTTTTCTTCGTAAATCTGAAGGTAAATCGTGCTCGGTTCTACATACCAAAATATCGGCCTGCACTCCACTCTCCATCAAGGTTTTAACACTGTGCTGGGTAGGCTTGGTTTTTAGTTCGCCGGCTGCCGAAAGGTACGGCACTAAGGTAAGGTGGATAACTATGCCGTTATTTTCGCCCAAATCCCAACGCAATTGGCGCACGGCCTCAACATAGGGCAACGATTCAATATCACCAACGGTTCCGCCTATTTCAGTAATCACGATATCGTATTTACCGGATTTTCCAAGGATTTGGATACGTTCCTTAATTTCATCTGTAATATGAGGAACTACTTGTACGGTTTTACCCAAAAACTCGCCACGTCGTTCCTTTTGGATAACGCTTTGATAAATACGCCCTGTAGTAACATTATTAGCCTGACTGGTTGGACGGTTAAGAAAGCGCTCATAATGGCCTAAATCCAAATCGGTTTCGGCGCCATCTTCCGTCACATAACATTCACCGTGCTCGTAGGGGTTCAATGTACCCGGATCGACATTAATATAAGGATCTAATTTTTGAATGGTAACCCGATAACCTTGGGCCTGTAGTAGTTTTGCCAACGATGCGGCTATAATACCTTTTCCTAGTGATGACGTAACGCCGCCGGTTACGAATATGTATTTTGCTGTACTTGTCATGATGCGCTTATAAACGCAGGCAAATTTACAAAATTAAAACAGTTATTGCCGAAATGTTTTTTAGTTATTTAAAGGGTAGTTGTTAACAACATTTCACAATGGTATTTAGCATACTACAAAACACCTTTTTTTTATTTAAAACTCTTTTAAATGAAGTGATTTGAACTTTACAGGTTGGCACAATTTTTTTTGCATAAACACAACAATTGTTCTTGATCCGTAAAATGTTGTACCCAAACAAAAAAACCTCCCAAAATTGAGAGGTTTTATGACTGCAAATTTACAGTTAAAAAAGTGCGGGCGGAGAGACTCGAACTCTCACACCTCGCGGCACTAGACTTAGGATCTAGTGCCGCGAGGTGTGAGAGACTCGAACTCTCACACCTCGCGGCACTAGATCCTAAGTCTAGCGTGTCTA
>CAZZDI010000186.1:0-5289 GCA_964653155.1 uncultured Flavobacteriaceae bacterium
ATGACATTTTATGTAGATTTAGCTATATGTACGTAGTATGACTAAACAAAAAATTTGATGAAACATTTATTACTTTTTTGTTTACTAGTTCCTCTTTTTTCTTTTTCCCAAATCCAGATAGGAGCTGATTATAGATGGTGAAGCTGCAGATGACCGTTCTGGATGGTTGGTTAGCCTGTCTTCTAATGGTAATACTGTTTGTTCCATTGGTGCGTCTTATAATGATGGAAACGGTGCAGATTCAGGCCATGTGCGTGTGTGATTTAAGCGCGGTTATGTCAACCAAAAGTTTTGAAAACGATTACTTTAGTTTTTGCCCTAATCCAGTAAGAGATGTTTTTAATATAGACTTGAATAAAGAACTGGCATTAAAGCAAGTAAATATCTATACCATAGAAGGCGCAGGCACCTTTATTCAGAAAAAAATAAAAACATAGATGTTAAAAACCTATCCGGTGGCATGTCTGTTTTTGAAGTGGAAACAGACCAAGGTAAATCTGCAAAAAAGATAATAATAGAGTAATATAATCGGTTATACTAATAACAAAAAAGGCTTTTTATTTAGAGAGCCTTTTTTATTTAAACACTTCAGGGGGGGCTAAAGATAGAACACTTCCTTATTTTTAAACAATGCTACCAAAACAGCAAAAATTATTTCTAAACTTTATATACATTTGTTTCTTTTGAAAAAAACAGAAACAAACAAAAAATATCTAAAAATGAATTTATTCGACTTAAAAGATAAAGTGGTATTGGTTACGGGCGGAGGCGGTGTGCTTGGTGGTAGTATGGCAGAATATTTATTGGCTAATGGGGCCACGGTAATTATTTTGCACTACAAAGAGGAAACGGTACAGGGAACTGTAAAGCGAATGTCGGCCATTAGCAACAAAGTTGACGGCTATGTTTGCAATGTAGTAGAAGAAGAAAGTATCCAAAAAACCTCAGATGCCATTATAGAAAAATACGGCAAGATTGATGTTCTGGTAAATGCCGCCGGCGGGAACATGCCCGGAGCCACCATTGGGCCAGACCAATCGTTTTTCGATATCAACATGGCCGACTTTAAAAAAGTGGTCGATTTAAACCTTTTTGGCAGCATCATTCCGTCCGTTATCTTCGGAAAGGAAATGGCCAAGAACAAAAAAGGCATTATCATAAACATTTCGTCTATGGCTTCCGAGCGTGCCATTACTCGCGTTGCCGGATATTCGGCATCAAAAGCGGCGATAGACAATTACACCCGTTGGCTGGCCGTAGAGCTTGCCACAAAGTATGGCGACGGGCTTCGTGTAAATGCCATTGCACCAGGTTTTTTCATAGGAAACCAGAACAGAAAACTATTGCTTAACGACGATGGTAGTTATACCGACAGAGGCAACACGATTATAAAAAACACACCAATGAAGCGTTTCGGCGAGGCAGACGAACTGCACGGCGCATTGCATTACCTTTGCAGCGATGCCTCAAAATTCGTCACCGGAATCGTAATACCCGTTGATGGTGGGTTCAGTGCGTTTAGTGGGGTTTAATTTCTTTGTACCATGAAAAAGACTAATTTATGAAAGAGACATTTAGATGGTTTGGAGTTTCAGATTCAGTGAAACTTTCCGATATAAAACAAGCAGGTGCCACGGGCGTGGTAACGGCATTGCACCACGTGGCCAACGGAGAGGTTTGGGAAGTGGCAGAAATACAAAAGGTGAAAGATACTATTGAAACCGCCGGTTTGGAGTGGACCTTTATTGAGAGCATCCCCATCCACGAAAACATAAAATTGAGAAAAGGCGATTATTTGCAACGCATTGAAAACTATAAGCAGAGTTTGCGCAATGTGGCCTTATGTGGAATAAAAAATGTGTGCTACAACTTTATGCCCGTTTTGGACTGGACGCGAACGCAACTGTTCTGGAAGCTGGAGGATGGCAGTACGGCGCTGCGATTCGACAAGGTCGATATGGCGGTTTTCGAAAAGTTCATCATGCAGCGAGAAGGTGTTGAAGCGGCCTATTTTCCTGAAATTTTATCCTTGGCCGAAAAGCGTTTTGCTGAAATGACTTCGGAAGAAAAACAACAGCTAGAAGACAATGTTTTAAAAGGGCTGCCCGGCACGGTTGACGATTTGACCATCCCCGTGTTCAAGCAAATGATTGCGCAGTACGATAATCTATCGCATGCCGATTTAAAGGCCAATCTTTCATTTTTTCTAAATGAAGTGATTCCGGTTTGTGAAGAAAATGGCATTGTTATGGCCATCCACCCCGACGATCCGCCAATGGACATTATGGGGCTTCCGAGGATTATAAAATCAGAAACCGATCTGGACGATTTGGTAAATTTTATCGACAGCCCAGCGAACGGCATAACGTTTTGTACAGGCTCGCTAGGAGCCAATGCCGATAACGATTTGCCAAAAATGATCCGCAAGTTTGCAGACCGCATCCACTTTCTGCATTTACGTAACGTAAAGCGTGAGGCCGACGGCAGCTTTTTCGAGGACAACCATTTGGAGGGCTCTACCGATATGTACGAAGTGGTGAAAGCAGTTCTGGAGGTTGAAAAACAGCGAAACATCCAGCTGCCCATGCGCCCCGATCACGGCCACCAAATGCTCAATGACTTGGAAAATAATAAGGCTTATGCGGGTTACACGGCCATTGGCCGATTACGTGGCCTGGCAGAAATACGCGGCCTCGCCCTTGGGATTTCCAGAAGCTAATTCTTTAATTCACAACGTTTATTGGTTGCCCGTTAAGGTAGGCCTTTAAATTTTCTATGGCGGTTTGCATACATCTTGTTCGGGCTTCTTTGGGTGCCCAAGCAATGTGCGGTGTTATGATGCAGTTTTTTGCTTTTAGCAACGGATTGTTTTCTTTCATGGGTTCGCTTGCAATCACATCGAGAGCTGCGGCAGAAAGCTTTCCGTTGTTAAGGGCGGTCGCCAAATCATTTTCGTTTATTAATGGCCCGCGAGAGGTGTTTATAAGTATGGCGCCGTCTTTCATTTTTGAAATGCTCTCTTGATTTATTAGCATTTCGGTTTTTGGCGTCAAAGGGCAGTGAAGGCTTATAATGTCTGAAGTTTTGAGGAGTTCATCCAATGGTACAAACTTTAGGTGCTCGTTTTCAAGTTCGCTGTAAACCGTTCGGTTGTAAACCTTAATTTTTAACCCGAAGGCCAATGCTATTTTGGTGGTGGCCTTGCCAATTTTTCCAAAGCCTATAATCCCCATGGTTTTTCCATCGAGTTCGATGAGTGGATAATTCCAAAAAGAAAAATCTTTGCTGGTTATCCAATCGCCGTTTTTAACGGCCTCGCTGTGGTTGCCAATATGGTGGCATATTTCTAATAATAGCGCTAAAGTAAATTGTGCCACGGCCACCGAACTGTAATCGGGTACATTGGTAACAGTTATGCCGTTTTGTTTGGCATGTTTAGTATCTATTATGTTAAACCCTGTTGCTAATACGCCAATATATTTTAGGTTTGGGCAACGATCTATAACCGAACGGTTTATCGGGGTTTTGTTTGTTAGTATAATTTCGGCATCCCCAATATTGTTGACAATATCTTCGTCATTGTAGGCTGTTCTGTCAAAAACAGTCAACTCGCCAAATTGTTTTATGCCATTCCAGCTTAAATCTCCTGGGTTTAGGGTGAAACCATCTAATACAACTATTTTCATAAAAAGCTTTTATGCTTTAAATATAAGCATTGTATGTGCGAAAAAGCAATTAAACGGAGGTTATTTTACACGTTGGTAGGTTTCGGCGTAAATGGGATGGCCAAGGCTGTCTTTTTCAATTTGGGTAAATGAGTTTTTGTTAAAAACAATTTCAAAATCGAATATTTTATTAGCCTTAATGCGTTTAAACATGGCTTTAGAGCCATATTCTAGGTTTTCTGTTAAAACCCCGTTTTTAAAAGTATAATCGCCCACACCGAACCAGTCTAAAGAATCGTCGGTACGCAATCGGCTCCACATAATTTTCGATTCAGAAAACATTTTCATCTGTTTAAAAGTGTTCGAGGTTTTTATGGTGTCTGCTGTACCATTGGTACTGTAATTTAAAAAACTTACCAACTCCCAGGCTCCTTTTAGTGAGGGGAGGTCGCTGGTTTGTTGTTGGGTGTTGGCTGTTTTATTGTTTTCTTTACAACTTATTAGGGCTAGAAATAGAAATAATGGAAGGGTTAGATGTTTTTTCATGTTTAGCAGGTGTTTAGTTACTCTTAAATTTACAAAAAAAAATGGCAACAATTTTACATTTGATAGATTTTAAATATGATATTATAGGAAAGTGTTAATAACTTCTATGCTTGTTTTGCATCAAAAATTTTACATTTGTTTTCTAAAATGAATACGATATGGCAGAGGAAATAGAAAGAGTAAAATGCTTAATTATAGGTTCGGGCCCAGCGGGCTACACTGCGGCTATTTATGCGGCCAGAGCAAACATGAACCCGGTATTGTACCAAGGGGCACAACCAGGAGGACAGTTAACTACCACCAATGAGGTGGAAAATTTCCCGGGTTATCCTGATGGTATTACAGGGCCAGAAATGATGATGCAGTTGCAGGCACAAGCACAACGTTTTGATGCAGATATACGAGACGGTTGGATTACCAAAGTCGATTTTTCTGGAGAAATACACAAAGTATGGGTTAATGACGAAAAGGAAATCCATGCCGATACCGTTATAATATCTACAGGGGCTTCAGCAAAGTATTTAGGGCTGGATTCTGAGCAAAAATATTTGAAATTGGGCGGAGGCGTTTCGGCCTGTGCGGTATGCGATGGGTTTTTCTACCGAAATCAGGAAGTGGTAATTGTTGGAGCGGGCGATTCGGCTTGCGAAGAGGCACACTACTTATCAAAACTTTGCAAAAAAGTAACCATGCTAGTAAGGCGAGACGAATTTAGAGCCTCTAAAATTATGGAAGCCCGAGTTAGAAACACCGAAAACATTGAAATTTTGTTCAATACAGAAACCGATGAGGTTTTGGGCGACGGACAAGTTGTAAGCGGAGTTAGGGTTTTTAACAATAAAACCAATGAGAAGCATGAAATTTCCGCAACTGGCTTTTTTGTGGCCATTGGGCACAAACCCAACACCGATATATTTAAAGATTTCTTGGATTTAGATGAAACGGGGTATATAATTAACGAACCCGGAACATCAAAAACCAATATTGAAGGTGTGTTTGTTTCTGGTGATGCAGCCGATCATGTTTATCGCCAGGCGGTTACCGCGGCAGGTACGGGATGTATGGCAGCTTTGGATGC
>CAZZDI010000187.1:0-5236 GCA_964653155.1 uncultured Flavobacteriaceae bacterium
AAATCATATATTTATAACAAAAGAGGCTGTCTGAAAAGTCATTTAATTTCCGTCTATTAGGTTGAGATTGTCGAAACCAATATTGATTATCAATACATTGGGATATTTCGACAAGCTCAAGATGACATAGAATTTAACTTTTCAGACAGCCTCTTGGTTTTGTTTAGTTAATTTCTCTTTAAACAATACCTTGGGCCAACATGGCATCGGCCACTTTTACAAAACCGGCAATATTGGCTCCTTTTACGTAATCGATGTAACCATCTTCGTCTTTACCATATTCTACGCACGATTTATGAATATCGGTCATAATATCCTTCAGTTTACTGTCCACTTCTTCCCTGGTCCATTTGTACCTTAAGGAGTTTTGTGTCATTTCCAACCCAGAAGTGGCCACACCACCAGCATTTGATGCTTTGCCTGGCGCAAACAATATTTTAGCTTTATGGAATGCTTCAATGGCTCCTTTGGTTGATGGCATATTGGCCCCTTCGCTTACACAAATACATCCATTTTTCAGTAATGTTACTGCAGCATCTTTGTCGAGCTCGTTCTGGGTAGCGCACGGCAGGGCTACATCGCATACTACATCCCAAGGTGTTTTCCCTTTGTGGTATTCGGCATTGGGGTATTTATTTAGATACTCACTGATTCGTCCTCTTTTTTCATTTTTCAGGTGCATGACAAACTTTAATTTTTCTGCATCAATACCCTCATAATCATAAATATACCCGTTGGAATCTGAAAGCGTTAAAACCTTACCGCCTAATTGGATTACCTTTTCTGCTGCATATTGTGCTACGTTACCCGAGCCAGACACGACAACTTTTTTTCCTGCAAAATTATCTTTTTTGGTTTCTAGCATTTTTTGGGCAAAATATACCGTACCATAGCCCGTTGCTTCTGGACGTATTAACGAACCGCCCCACGACATCCCTTTACCGGTAAGAACCCCCGTAAATTCGTTGTTCAGTTTTTTGTACATCCCGAATAAAAAGCCAATTTCTCGGGCGCCCACCCCTATATCGCCAGCCGGAATGTCTGTATTTGGGCCAATATGCCTAAAAAGTTCGCTCATAAAGGCATGGCAAAACCGCATAATTTCGTTGTCACTCTTACCTTTGGGATCAAAATCACTTCCTCCTTTTCCACCCCCCATGGGCAATGTGGTTAGGCTATTTTTAAACACTTGCTCGAAAGCCAAAAACTTTAAGATACTAGCGTTTACAGAGGGGTGGAACCGCAGCCCACCTTTATACGGGCCAATGGCCGAATTCATCTGAATTCTGTACCCTCTATTTACTTGTATTTTACCCCCATCATCAACCCAACATACTCTAAACGAAATTAACCGTTCGGGCTCTACCATCCTCAGCAAAATACTTTTTCCAAAATAGATGTCATGTTGTTCTATATACGGAATTACCGTTTCTGCAACTTCTTCTACCGCTTGCAAAAATTCGGGCTCGTGGCCATTTCTTTTTTTTACAAACTCCAAAAATTCACCAACACTTTGTTTCATACACTCTTAATGAGATAAGATTTAAATAATTCTTGTTTACGCCAACAAATATACATTTTATTCAAAAAAAATATATTATCAATTAGAATTTCACAATACAAGTATTCAATTTTTTTGGAGCAATCCATTAATATTTGTTTCTTTAAGTTCTTTTTTTATATTTGTCTGTAATAACGCCCTCGGTAAAAATTAATCCTCTTTTATGCTTAACTTGAAATACTTAGCTTGTGGGGTAATGTTTTTTTTGAGTTTCCAGACTGTTTTTGCCCAATTGGGTTTTTCTCACGAATTGGGGGTTATAGCGGGGCCTGTTCAATTTAGATCTGATTACGGAATTAGTGACAATTCTGAAACTAACTTTGGAAATTCAGGCTTTGGGGTGGGTATTGTACACTATCTTAACTTCTCGTATCGAGCCGACTGTAATTGTTACTCTACAGACACCTATTTTAACGACCATTTTAAATTAAGAAACGAGTTATCTTACAACAAAACCAAACTGGAACATTTGGGAACATGGGTAAACTCCAGCAAAACCAGTACCGGAGCCCAACAATTAAGAGGACACAAAGGTATTGCCGAAAATTTGGATATAGGCACGCAGCTAGAATTCTTTCCGTTTAGCATCCGTTCGTTTCAAGCTTATGGATATAGGCTGGCTCCTTTTGCCAGTTTGGGAATTCACTACACTTATTTTACGCCCGAGGTTAGTACCAATTACGCCAATCCAGACCCTACAGCGGTTGGCGACGTTACCGACCCCAGTAATTTTTATTCAGCTTGGGAGCTCGGTTCGGTTGATGCATCACCAGGCAGCACTTTTTCTGTAGTAACGGGTGCTGGTGTTCGTTATAAATTGGATAGAGTATCAGACTTAATGCTCGATTTCAGGTTTCAATATTACTTCGATGATTGGGTTGACGGCCTTAACCACCAACTGGAAAGCAACAAGCACAACGATTGGCTGGTTTGGCTCAACATTGGCTATATTTATTATTTGGATTAACCTAACCAACGCTACAACATTTCCCTATTATTATTCCGCTATTGAATTAGCATAATTTTAATATTCCATTTAAACACAATTGTTACCTTTATAGCATAAACAAATCTTTTATGCTTCAAAAACAACGCTACTTTTATAGTCTTATTTTTCTACTCGTTTTGTCCTGTAACAAAGAAGTAAAAACAAGCTTTTCAGAAATCAATATCACCACCGAAAACAACACTATAGTTGAAGTTAACATTCCCGAAGCCAAAGGTGAAAAAACTATAACCGAACAGATAAATTCTGAAATTAGAAAAACCATAACTACGGCACTGCACATTGGTGACCCTGATGATGTACCTTCCATTTCAATTGAAGAAAGCATAAAACGCTTCAACGAGGAATATCAAGGTTTTAAGCGTGATTTCCCTGAAACCGAATTACCTTGGGAAGCACAAATAGACGGCGAAGTGGTTTACCAAACACCCGAAATTATTTGTGTGGCCATTACCACATACACCAATACCGGTGGTGCGCACGGCCTATCAAATATTTCCTTTTTAAATTTTAACGCCACTACCGGAAACAGAATAAGCAACGAGAAATTAATTACTGATCTTGAAGCGTTCAAAAAAATGGCAAAACCGTATTTCGACAAAGCTATTGCCGAAAAAGAGCATGCTATTTTCGACACGGAAGCATTCCAATTACCAGCCAATATCGGTTACACCGAAGACGGACTTGTATTGCTTTATAATACTTATGAAATCGCCCCTTATTCCACCGGAATTATTGAATTCAAAATTCCCTATGAAGAAGCCGAACGGTTTTTAGCTTTTAACCACCTTTAAAAGTGCCAACACATAACCATAGTGGATGCCTTCGTGCGCTAATATGAATTGTAACGCCTCATCGATATTGTTTAAGGTATTACCGGTTGTAGAAACCGTATAGGCATTGTAGTTGTTAAAGGCCCCTTTTTTATAATTCTCTTCAGTCTCCTTTACGGTAGAAACCAATAAATCTTTAATTTCATCGACTTCAGCTTGGCTAACATCGCCTTCAGGCTTAGTGTCTTTTCGGTATTTATTAATTAAATCTGCCGAAATCGACGGTTCCAAACCAGACAGCTTATAAGCCAATAACTGTTCAGTTACCACAATATGCCCAATGTTCCAAATAATATTATTGTTG
Organism: uncultured Flavobacteriaceae bacterium; assembly: GCA_964653155.1. GTDB lineage: Bacteria > Bacteroidota > Bacteroidia > Flavobacteriales > Flavobacteriaceae > Flavisericum. Next base: position 3,705 of record CAZZDI010000187.1, read on the forward strand.
AAACCCGCAGGTATTTTATTTAAGTCTTCTAAAGTGTTGGCTTCAATTATTTTTGTAAAAATCTGGCGTGTATTGTGTAAAACCTGAAATGTAAAATCCATCTTAATTTAAATTTTCGATAAATATAGTTTTAATTTGTTTTTATAAACATAACATGCCATGAAAAAAGTATACTACCTAAAAACCTGCAACACCTGCACACGTATTTTAAAAGAACTGGATTTATCTTCAGACTTCATCTTGCAAGACATAAAAAGTGAAGAGATTACGGCGAAACAGTTGGAAGAGATGCAAACATTGGCGGGAAGCTACGAAACGCTATTCAGTAAGCGCGCTAAACTTTACAAAGAAATGGACTTGAAAAACCAAGATCTCACTGAACGCGATTTTAAAAACTACATTTTACAACACTACACGTTTTTAAGCCGTCCGGTAATTATTGTTAACGACCAAATTTTTATTGGAAGCTCCAAAAAAACGATTGAAGCCGCCAAAGAAGCTATCGCCAACCTATAGTGATTCCGTAGTTTTCCCAATATTTGGATATAAGGCAACAATTAAATGTTTTACGTTAAATTAAACCGTTTATTTTGCGTAATTTAGTGATAATCAAGTTTAACACTAAAAAAATTAAATACTATGAACAATAACGGAAGTACATTTTTAGGAATTGTTGCCGGCACTGCGTTAGGAGCCGCATTGGGAATTTTATTCGCACCAGACAAAGGTAGTAAAACCAGACAACGAATCGCTGATGAGGCACAAGCCACAAAAGACAAACTAGCCGAAAAGGCCGATAGCCTTAAAGAGCAAATTGCCAGCACGGCGAGCAGCAAAAAACGAGATATCAATGAAGAAATTGAATCTATTGTTTCCGATGCCAGTTATAAAGCCGAAGATGTTATAAGCGCTCTGGAAAGTAAACTTAAAGTCCTAAAGGAAAAGAACAAAAGATTGCAGAAAACATCGTAATACATGAGTTTATTAGATTCAGTTAGCGAAACAAATGCCCATGCCACAAAAGTTGGCGAAAAGTACCTAAAGACATCTTACGAGTACTACAAGCTTAAAATTTTTGAGCAGTTAACCATCTCCATTGGCATGGTCATGAAAATTATTCTAATAGGCGGGTTTACGCTTATTGGCTTGAGTTTTCTTGCCGTGGCATTGGCGCTGTCGATTGGCGAAGCGCTCAACAATACAACTTTGGGTTTTGTTTCGGTTGGAATACTATTTTTTATCCTTTCGGTAATCTTGTTCCAATTGCGAAAGCACCTCAACAATTTTATCATTAAAAAGCTATCAAAAAAATTCTTTAATTGATTATGAAAATTTATCGAGATTCAGAAAGCATAGAGCGCGATTTGAAGATTTTAAATCTTGAAAGGCAAATTGCTTGGGAAGAAATGAAAAACATAAAAGAAGAATACAAAGATAGTCTGAAACCTTTAAACTGGATTCAGTCAGGTCTCAAATTGATGGGAAAATATGGCGGTTTTATGCTATTGAAAAAATTAATGAAATAGAAAAAG
>CAZZDI010000188.1:0-5225 GCA_964653155.1 uncultured Flavobacteriaceae bacterium
ACGCCCATTTTAAAGGCGTTTATTTTTCACCAAAAACTTACTCCTTCCCAAACGCCTTCACCCCAGCCTCTACCCTAGTTTTTAAATAATTATCACGGGGCACAATGGGGCAAGAATATTTATCATTATAGGCGCAATAGGGGTTATAGGCTTTGTTGAAATCAATAATCATGGTGTCGCCATCAGGAATTCGGGTATCGATATAGCGTCCGCCACCGTAGCTTTCAAGCCCGTTGGTTTCGTCCAAAAACGGTAAAAACAAGTGATCTTCAAACCCTTCCTCTTCCATTAAATCTTTCCCTTGATATACATTCAGTTTGTATTTTTTGCCTTTCAGTTCAAAATGTAAAATACCATAAACCCGCTCTTTTGAAACTCTATCGGTAGTGGTTTTCATATTAAACCATTTGGAGTTGGGTGTGCGCTCCAATCGGGCATTTACCACGTAAATAGAATCGAACTTAAAGAAATCCAATCCTTCAAAATGCTTGCGGTCTTTATCTTTTAATGGCGATTTTGAAGCATCCTTAAAATCGGCGTTCATTTCTTTTTGGAAATCGGTTTCACCCAATAAAGGACGTTTTTTTTGTGTGCAGCCCGACAAACAAACCAATACTAAAAAAAAGATGGTAAATTTCTTCATTTTCAAAACATTTTCACCTCAAAAATACAACTTCAAAATATTTTATATAAGTTTGTAGCTCAATAATAAAAAATTTTAAATGCGTAGCAACGTCGCCATTTGCAGAAAACCATGGACCGTTTCCTATAAAGGAAATTGTTGGGCTTGTTGTATTTTGTGATGATGTGATTATAAATGAATACAATGTGTAAAAGTCCGACCTCTGCGTCGGACTTTTTATTTTAGTGAAACTAATAAAGAATTTTTTGAAACCAACCATCCCCAAGGCAAAGCCATAGGGGTATTCAGCTGGTTTAGTTAAACAAATCCTGATCTATATCAGAACCCAATCAAAAAAACATGTAAAATAAAAACCGAACAGTTAGAACTCATGAAAAGGTTATTCAACAATTATCTAAACACTTTTAAAGGCTTATCGAAAGAGGTATGGTGGTTGGCACTCATCACGTTAATAAACCGGGCAGGCACCATGGTTATTCCGTTTTTATCGCTTTACCTCACCGAGAACCTGCATTTTTCGCTTGCCGATGTGGGCTGGATTATGAGTGCCTTTGGTCTGGGCTCGGTAGTTGGATCGTGGTTGGGTGGCCGCATGACCGACAAAATAGGCTATTACAAAGTAATGGCTTTTAGCCTGTTGGCCACAGGGTTTCTGTTTATCGCCCTTCAGTTTTTGCACACGTTTAAAAGTCTTTGTTTCGGCATTTTTTTGGTGATGCTGGTTGCCGATATGTTCCGTCCGGCCATGTTCGTGGCATTGAGCGCTTATAGCAAACCCGAAAACAAAACGCGTTCGGTTACCTTAATACGATTGGCCATAAATTTGGGGTTTTCGGCTGGCCCGGCCATTGGCGGACTCATAATTACCACATTGAGCTATGGCGGATTGTTTTGGGTTGACGGGATTACCTGTATTATCGCCACACTCGTTTTAGTGATGGTCTTAAACCCTAAAAAAGCCAAAGTTTTGGACGAAGTTGTGGTCAACAACCCCAAATCAGCTTACGATGACAAAGCATTTTTGATGTTCTTGGTCGCTATGGTACTGTTCGGCATTGTGTTTTTACAGTATTTTTCAACCATGCCATTGTATTACAAAGAAGCGCATTTACTAACCGAATTGGAAATCGGAATTTTATTGGGCACTAACGGATTTTTAATTTTCTTATTGGAAATGCCTTTGATAAAGTGGCTGGAAAATACCCGATTCACCAAAACGGGATTGATGCTTTTTGGAGCCATTTTAACAGGCAGCAGCTTTTTAATTCTGAATTTCACCCCATGGAGCGGTGTTTTGGTTTTGGGCATGCTGTTGATGACTTTTGGAGAAATGATAGTCTTTCCATTTTCAAATGCTTTTGCCTTAGATCGCGCCAAAAAAGGCAATCAAGGCGAATACATGGCATTGTATTCCATCGCTTTTTCCATCGCCCATATTTTTGGGCACAACGCCGGCATGCGCATGGTTGACCAACTGGGGTTCAATAACACTTGGTACATCGTTACCCTGCTGGCCGCGTTTTGTGTATTTTTGCTTTTTGCCTTGAACCAGTATTTAAATGCAAAAAAGAAAAAGCAGCAAAAAATAGCCAATCCTTTGGTTTAAAATATCATAAAAAATGAACAACACCATAAAAAAAGAAATCATCATTATTGGCGGAGGCCCCATAGGCATTGCCTGTGCGCTGGAATGTAAAAAAAGAAACTGGGATTATTTGATTATTGAAAAGGGAGCGCTAACCAACTCTCTTTTCAATTATCCAAAAAACATGACGTTCTTTTCGACTTCTGAAAAACTGGAAATTGACGCCATTCCGTTTATAAGCAACAACCCCAAACCCAATCGCGACGAAGCTTTGGAATATTACCGTAGGGTAACCACATCCAATCAATTGAGCATTAATCTTTATGAAAACGTCGTTTCGGTGGAAAAAACCTCCGAAGCATTTAATATTACAACGAGTAAAAACAACTATTCAGCAAGGCATGTTATTATCTGTACCGGATTTTACGACATCCCCAAACTGCTGAATGTTCCCGGGGAAAGTTTGCCCAAAGTCACCCACTATTACAAAGAGGCACACAATTACAGCATGCAGGACGTTATTGTGGTGGGCGCGAGCAATTCGGCCGTTGATGCTGCGTTGGAAATTTGGCGCAAAGGAGGGCGCGTTACCATGGTGGTGCGTGGCGGAGCCATTGGCGAACGGGTAAAATATTGGGTGCGCCCCGATATTATTAACCGCATTGAGGAAGGTAGCATAAAGGCCTATTTTAATTCTGAAATTGCTGAAATAAAATCTAAAAAAGTGATTATAAAAACACAAAACGGCACGGTGGCTATCCCCAACGATTTTGTAGTGGCGCTTACGGGCTACCTCCCAAACTTCGGTTTATTGGCCAGTTGTGGCATAACGGTATCGGATGACGGAAAACGCATCCCCACATACAACAGCGACACGATGGAAACTAACGTGGAAAATCTATATTTGGCCGGGGTAATTTGCGGCGGAAAGGAAACCCATAAATGGTTTATTGAAAACTCTAGAATCCATGCCAAACGAATTGCACAACATATTGAAACAAAAATAGGCAACTAAACCTCTCCTACGGATAAAATATCTGGATATTCTCATTTTTTTTTGTCACAAATGCACGACTGTTTTGTTCATGTCTTATAGTGAATCCATGATGTTAACTCTTTTGGGGGAACCTTTATTTTACAGGAATCACTTCCTTTTGTTTCACCACACGCGATAGCACGATTTGCGTTTTCGATTCGCCATAAGTAATCAATTGGTCAATAAAAGCCTCTAAATGTTTGTTGCTCTTCAAAACCACTTCCATCACTATATTTTCGTCGCCCGTTATGCGGTAGCAATTAATCACCTCTTCATAGGTCTTTACTTTTTCCAAAAACGGTTTCAACTTTCCCATAAAGGCCCTTAAGGTAATGATGGCCTTTAGCTGGTAGCCAATTTCAAAAGGCGAAACCACGGCTTTATAACCTTCAATGATGCCGAGGTCTTCCATACGTTTTATACGCTCTGAAACAGCCGGCGAAGTAATACCTACTTGGCGGCCAATTTCGGCATTGCTCATCCTTGCATTTTGCTGCAAACACCTTAAAATCTTGCTGTTAATCGAATCGACACTCATTCAAAAGAAAATTAATGTGAAAAAATTAAATTTTAAACCAAAAATACAATTTTACTTTAAAACCTAAAGAAGAATCTCCTTTCTTGTGAGTAATTTTGATAAAATTGCTTTTTGGAATAGATTATGCCACACAATACCCCATCAAACCTATCGGATTTACCGGTTTACAAAAAAGCCTTAGAGATTTTTGCGCTGTCGCAAAACATCTCAACCTACTTAAATAACGACCTATCGCTTTTAAAACCAGATGGTTCTGAAGACCAAAACATCTACTTTTCGGGCGATATTGTACAGCAATCTGTATCGTTGGCCCCCGAAATCTTGAATGCAGAACTGCAACGTTATTCCGATAAAAAACACAAACATTTGGCTTCGCTGAGGAAGTTGACCAACAAGCTTTACAAAAACTCGTACAGACTGGAACGCTCTAATAGCAATGGCAAGGATTTTTTGCCCATTTTACGCAGCGAACTGAAAAAATTTAAAAAACTTCAGCGTTCGTGGATGCTTAGTTTATAGGTTTTTCAGCATAAAAAAAGCCCCGAAAGCCAAAACTTTCAGGGCATGTTGTTTGCCGTAATAAACTTATTTTTTAAACATTCCTGTTTTTAGATTAACAATACTAGCTTCTAATTGATAGTATTTTTCGGATTTTACAATGTTGAGCAACCAGTCCAAATGGTTTTTCGAACGTCTTTCAAAAGTGTATTTCAATGTAGTTTCCATAGGTAAAGATTTTAATATTTGGGTTTTCCAGAACCAATTAACGTACTGGAATACACAAAGTTAAACCTCATCCCTTTGGCAATAAAAAAAGCTGAAACAAATTAGATTAATGGGCTGCATACAACCATAAGCGGCTTTTTTTTGTAAAAAAATAGGATAAACTACAATTGCTTATCCCTTAAAAACCAGCATATTATTCCATATCATCAAAATTAGAATAAACGGTAAACCATACTGTTGTCCCCTCATTTTTCTTACTTTTTATATTTATTTCGCCGCCCAACATCTCTACGTACGATTTGGCCAAACTAAGTCCCAAACCCGAGCCATGGAGCGCTTTTTTGTTTTCAAGATCAACTTTGTAGAATGGCTGGAAAACCACTTCTATGTCGTCCATTGAAATACCTATGCCCGAGTCTTTAACATAAAACTCAAAAAAGGATTTGTCGGGCTTATAGCAACCTATTTCAACAAAACCTTTTTCCGTAAATTTAAATGCGTTTTGTAAAATATGGCGCAATACAACTTCAAACTTTTCTTTATCTGTAAAAGCCAAGCTTTCTCTGTAACTTGTTGTTATGTTCTTTATTATTTTGATGTTCTTTCGTTCTGAAATAAAAACAAAGGGCTTTAAAACGTCTTTAATGGAATTTTGGATATTGAATGTGGTAATGTTCATATTCATCAATCCTGTTTC
>CAZZDI010000189.1:0-3325 GCA_964653155.1 uncultured Flavobacteriaceae bacterium
TTTTTATCCAGTACTTCGGTGGCCTCTTCCTGCTTAATGGAACTCAGTTCTTCTTGGGTGGGAATTTTTCCGAAGGCACCCAAATAAATACTGAAATACAGCACGATGAAAAAACCAACCACCGCAATGGCCAAAATGAAAGACCATTTAATCCATTTGTTTTTAAGTAGGTTTGAAATTCTGTTCATGAATAATAAACTCAATTAATGTCAGGTTGAGTGTTTCGGCTTCGCTCAAGATAAACTAAAATCGAAACCTACAAAAACAACATTATTTAATAACCTTTCGACTTGCTTTACAAGGTACTTTCAAAGAAATACTTTTTCTTTTCAATCAATGCTCAAGGTGATATAGGTAATACTTCATTGAACAACCAGAAAGGGCATAATAACAAAACTTTTTTCCAAGTCTAACTTTCCTCCTCGTAATCGGGATACAAAAAGTGGTTGTACGGAAAACGCGTTACATGGATTTCCCGAACCTCATCGTACACCCGTTTTTTGAAATCTTCTAAATTCTGTTTATTTAACGCCGAAATAAACAAAGCATTGTTTCCCACCTTGTTCATCCAGGTTTTTTTCCACTCGGCAAGGGTGTAGTGCTTTTCGCTGCGTTCGGTTTCCAAATCGTCCTCATCGATAGGCTCGGGCTCGTAAGCATCAATTTTATTGAACACCATAATGGTAGGCTTATCGCTACTATCTATTTCGCCCAAAATTTTGTTTACCGAATCGATGTGTTCCTCAAAATTAGCATGCGAAATATCTACCACATGCAATAGCAAATCGGCCTCCCGGACTTCGTCCAACGTACTTTTAAAACTTTCTACCAATTGTGTGGGCAGCTTTCTAATAAACCCTACTGTATCACTCAACAAAAAGGGTAAATTTTGAATCACCACTTTCCGCACCGTAGTATCGAGCGTAGCAAACAGTTTATTTTCGGCAAACACCTCACTTTTACTAATCACGTTCATTAACGTCGATTTCCCTACGTTGGTATAACCCACCAAAGCCACGCGTACCATTTTCCCACGGTTACCCCGTTGCACGGCCATTTGCTTGTCGATGGTTTTTATACGCTCTTTAAGCAAGGCAATTTTATCGCGTACAATACGCCTGTCGGTTTCTATTTCGGTTTCACCCGGACCACGCATTCCAATACCCCCTTTTTGGCGCTCCAAGTGCGTCCACATACCACGCAATCGAGGCAGTAAATATTCGCATTGTGCCAATTCCACTTGGGTACGGGCATAACTGGTTTGGGCACGTTGGGCAAAAATATCGAGAATAAGATTGGTCCTATCCAAAACTTTTACATTCAATATTTTACTGATATTACGCTCTTGCGCTGCCGAAAGTTCATCATCAAAAATAGCGGTATCGATATCGTTATCTTTTATAAACTGCCGTACCTCTTCCATTTTTCCCGTACCGATGAAGGTTTTCGGATTGGGCATATCCATTTTTTGCGAAAATCGCTTAATGGCGTCGCCTCCGGCCGTAAATGTTAAAAACTCCAGCTCGTCCAGATATTCCTTTAATTTTTCTTCGTCCTGATCTTTAGTAACAATTCCTATTAAAACTGCCTTTTCTAAACCCATAAATCGCTTTTCTATAATGTATGCAAAGTTACACATTTAGTGGCATTTTCTTTTTTATATTTTAAAAGTCTATTTTTGATGAATGATTGACGATTTAACCCATATTCCCGTTCGTGACGATTTACAGACCATTGCGTTTTACAACCTTGAAAATCTATTTGACGTTACCGACGACCACCTGATTAACGACGAGGATTTTTTGCCCACCTCTAAAAGGAAATGGACACCCAAACGCTACGACAACAAACTGCGGAAGCTGAGTTTTGCCATTTCGAATATTGGCCGAAAGGAGACCGGAAAGCATCCCGCCATTGTAGGATTGGCTGAAGTTGAAAATGCCAGAGTGGTTGAAGATTTACTAAACGCTAAGCATTTAGAAGAATACAATTACAGCTACGTGCATTATAATTCGCCCGACGAGCGCGGTATCGATACGGCCTTGATCTATGATGTCGATATGTTTCAGGTGTTACATTCCGAAACCTTTAGCGTACCGTTGCTCGACAACGATGGCCAGCACGATTACACTCGCGATATCTTACTCGTTACCGGATTACTTGATAATGAAAAAATCCACGTTATTGTGAACCATTGGTCGTCTAGACGAGAAGGTGCCAAAGAAACCGAATTTAAACGCATTGCAGCTGCCGATAAGGTTATTGAAATTATAACCCAACTGAAAGCAGACGATGAAAACGCTAAAATTGTCATTATCGGCGATTTTAACGACGACCCCTCCTGCAACAGCATTAAACACCTAGTAAACCAAAGTAATCTCTACAACCCCATGGATATTTTGCACACCTACTCTAGAGGCACCACCACCCATAATTTTAAATGGAATTTGTTTGATCAAATTATGTTTACTACCAACTTTTTTGAAGCGACCCCAAACACCCTAAGTTTCGATAAAGCCGAAATTTTCGACACCGATTTTTTAAAACTTTTTAAAGGAAAATACAAAGGCAAACCGTTTAGAACGTATGTGGGGCCAAAATACAAAGGTGGGTATAGCGACCATTTTCCGGTGTATGCGGTTTTTAGGAAGTGACTTTTTCTCATTGCGGGGAAAGTACGACCAAGCAATCTTTTTATTAAAAATTGTAGCGTACATTCAACAGATCCCCACGTCGCTCCTTTCGTTATTCTGAACTTGTTTCAGGATCGCATTCTACTTCAGATAAATTATGAGCCCACTGAAACGAGTTCAGGGCAACGTTAAAAACGACGTCAAACCGCTTGCAGCAATACAAAAGCCAGACCTAAAATGCCCAACGGCAACAACCACAAGAGCCAAATACTGTAGTTCAGTTTTTTGTTTTTAAGCATTTTTGCATTGAGTACTTTTCGTTTTCTTCCGCCGTATTTCATCCAATTTTTAAAATGAATAAAAATCACGGCCAAAGCAAAAAGCGTCCACACTTTTCCGGCCGACATGGTTTCAACATGCATGCTCCTGAAAAACCCGGCAAAAAACACGCCCAATACCAAAAGCAAACTGCATTGCAAAAAGGTAATGTAAAACACGGCAATGCTATTGGCTTTTTTACTTTTTCTGTTTTTATAATGCTGAAAAACGTGGTAGAACAGCGCGTCGAAAGTGGTCATCTCTTTTTTGGGCAAATATATTCTTTTAGTGTGAATAATGTTTAAGGTTGTGTACGTCACTTCGAGTAAAATTCTATGAGAATTTTGTACTTCAACAAGCTCAGCAGGACTATC
>CAZZDI010000189.1:3425-5131 GCA_964653155.1 uncultured Flavobacteriaceae bacterium
TTCACTCAAACTGACGAAAATTTCTTATTCATTATTCACGTTCTTTTAGAACTCATTCCACGTAATCCACACTAATTTCATCAAGTTCATAAACACCATCAAAACTATCCTGTCCGCTACCTGTATATTTAAAAGCAATATAAATGGTTCCGGTGGCGCAAGATAAATCGACTGTTCCAGAATTAAACCATTCGGCAAAACTATCAGTATCCTTCACCACATAGGCATCGCTCAATACGCCCCAAGTGGCCGAGGTTATTGTGGCTTCATCGCCATCCCAATCTTGCGAGTACAGCACTTCCATATAGCTGCTATCGGCCAAACTGTTTGAGGTTTTAAAACGAACGGTAACGCCTTGGTGAGCATCCAAATCAATGGCCGGGGTAATCAACCAACCGATATTGCTCACATCGCCCGAACTGGCCGATTGAAACCGTGCCGAACGCCCCAAAGACGCATTGGATGATGTTGACGAATAGCCTTCCCAAGCCTCGGTGCCCGCTTCAATGTAGTTGGTCCAACCCTCAATATCAACGGGGCGATTGTTGCTTTGCGACTCAAAATCCTCATAAAACAAATGGTTTGCCCCTAAAGTGGAGGCGATGCCGCAGCTTAATTCCAGAGGGTCGCAGCGTTCGGTGTTTTCAAAATTAATATCGGCAGAACTGTTCAAAATAAGCACATTAAAATCATCGCCAAAATCACGACTAAAAATTCCGGTAACGCTTCCTTTTCCTTGCGGCACAATCAATGCTTTAAAGTCTGCAAAGGTGCTGGTTTGCATCATAATGGAAATACCGGAATCGCAACTTTCCAACAACCGGAAACCATCAAATTCATCAAACGATTCGCTGGCATAGGTCGCACCCATTTCAAACCGATTGAGTTGCATATCATCCAGTTCTATCAGTGTATTTTGGTCCCAATCGGTCAAATCGGCCAACCCAACCGTTTTTGGGGTAATTTCAGCAATATCGTTACTTCTTAAAATGATGTTTTTATATTCGGAAGCTTGAATTTGCGCCACGTTAACCCCATCTTCCTTCCCAATGGTAATCACGCCATTTTCTTCACCAATGGCCAATCCGTTTAGTTTTACATATATTTTTTGTCCGAATTGATAGGTATCCGATAAACTGCTCACATTAATACTCACCCGAAAGCCCAATCGTGGGTCGTTATCGGGACTACTGCCGTCGGTTTTATTTTGAATGATGAGTTCTTCAAAAAAGTTTCCCGACCTATCAGACGACACCACATAACCTTCAATGTACAAATCGGTGTCGTCATCCATAACCGCCAAACTGTTGCCGTTGTTTACCGCTTGTTCATAAAGCGATTTTACGGTTTTGAACGTGGTAATTTGTGCTTGCGGAATTTCGGGTTCGGTAATTGAAATATCGGGCAAGCCAAAACCGTCGTCCTGAACGCAGGATGCCAAAAGCAGCAAAACCACTAAAAGTGCAGAAAGTGATATTATTTTTTTCATTGTATTGTCTTTTTCATTTACAAAGAATTTATCTTATTTTTTAGCGTCATTGCAAGTGAAACGACGCAATCGCTCTGATTCATGGTACATTTTTTTAACAGATTACTTCTCCCGATAGCTATAGCTAAATCTGAATAGTTTGACATAATGTAATTGTTTCATTCTGAACGCCTGTACTGAGCGAAATCGAAGTAAAGTGAAGAATCTATAAAAGTAT
>CAZZDI010000190.1:0-5128 GCA_964653155.1 uncultured Flavobacteriaceae bacterium
CGTTGATGACGATAACGATGGTATTATCGATTCTGATGAAGAAAATGCCTGTAGATTATCTAATGGCGCATCGCAAGCAGACTATAAATTTTTGAATGAAACCTTTGGAACAGGAACTACAAGAACCACCATAAATTCTTTTTACAACGCATATACGTCTTATTGTTATGAAGATGGCACAGGCAGCTGTCCCGCTATCGGCTCAGGAATGAATTTAGGAGACGGAAAATACACTGTATATTATAGGGCTGGTAACGGCAATGGCGTTAATGACACTCCCAACGGAGAAGTTGCAGATTGGGCTGACGATTTCTGGTATACAGGATTTGATCACACTCCAGGAGATACCAATGGCAGAATGGCTATTTTTAATGCTTCTGCAGACCCCGGTATTTTTTATACCGCACAAATAAAAGGCGCTCTTGCAAACATTCCAATTACCTACAGTTTTTGGGCAATTAACTTAGATAGGACCGATGCCAGTGGAATTGAAACCAGATTAAGACCAAACATAAAAGTTGAGTTTCAAGATTTACAAGGAAACATTTTAAAAGACAATCTGGGTAACGAATTTACCATAACCACAGGAGACATCCCTCCCACCAACGCCAGCAACCCAGATGGCGATTGGTATAACTTCACGGCCAACTTAAACCTTGGGGTTACTGAATTTCAGGTTGTTTTTAAAAACAATGTTGGAGGGGGTTTAGGTAATGATTTAGCTATTGACGACATTGAAATAAGGCAAACCCTTTGCGATACAGACGGCGATGGAGTTGCCGATATTTTCGATTTGGATTCAGATAACGACGGCATTCCAGATGCGGTAGAAAGTCACCCCGAAATAGCCAAGTTAAGTGAAGGCAAAGCGACACTAACCAATGTTAGCACTTGGGACGCAAACGGTAATGGCATGCACGACACAACCGAAGGATATACTCCAATAGACACCGATGGTGATGGCATTCCTGATTATTTAGATCTGGACTCAGATAACGATGGTTTATTTGACGTTGACGAATACGGAGTTATTAGCTCTAATGCGCCCACAAACTTTCAAAACGGTGACGGCGACATCTCTGGCAATGGTGTAGGAGACGGCGCTGAAACCGAAGCGTTTCGGGAAAAAGACTCCGAAGGCGATGGCAGTATAGAATATTACGGCGACGGCATTTTAGACATTTTTGATTACCACAACAGTGCAGACACATATGCAGATGCTTATGGAAATATTGGCCAAGGCACAGCTCCTCTATATGCCCTAGATTCTGATAGTGACGGTGATCCAGATTATAGAGACCCTATAAATGGAACAATAAATGATATAGACACCGTTGAAATTTACGCCCACCTACCAAATACTAATGGTGTTTTAGACGACACCACCGATGCCGATGGCGATGGCATTATGGCTTCACGAGATGGAGACGACTCTGTTTTTGGTTCCCCTCGAAACTTAAACGATAGCTACAGTCTATATTTTGATGGCCGTAACGATTATGTTGAAGATACCAACCTTATTGCTTCCGGAAGTGCTTCACTAATGGCATTCGTAAAATTAGACGGGACAAACACCAATGGTGATGATAGAATCATAGCTGGACAAAGCGACTTTTTCTTTAGAGTAAATGATGCCGATAATACCATTACCGCCATTTCAGAAGGTATTATCTTAAATTCAACAACTATTGTTCCCGATGGCATATGGACACATATAGCCATTACCTCAGAAAATGGCAGCGATATTGTACTATACATTAATGGTATTGAAGAAGACAGAGACACTTCGGGTGCTGGCGGAATCAATAGTACTTCAAACTTTATGATTGGTAGCTCAGTAACCAACAGCAACTATTTTAAAGGTGATATAGATGAAGTTAGAGTTTTCGATAAAGCATTAAGTACCGAAGAATTAAAACGTATGGTTTACCAAGAGCTTGATGATACCAATAACTTTAACAGCGGAAAAATAATACCTCTGGATATTTCGGCATCATTAGGCAGCAACTTGGTTAAATATTATAAAATGGATGCTTACCATGATGATGTTTTAGACGACAAAAAAACCGCAGCTATCGATGTTATTGGTGCAAAAATGTACAATTTCAAGAATATTTATTTCCAACGTGCACCATTACCATACGAAACAATCGCCGATGGAAACTGGACCGACACCTCTAATTGGCTTAATGGTAGTGAATGGGATATTTCTACGAAACAAAACAACCCCGAGGGCGCTTCCATTGTTCACATAAAAAACAACATCAACCTAAACGGCACTTACAACACCCAAGGCATGGTGGGATTGATTGTAGATACAGGAAACGAATTTTCTATTGAAGCAGACAAAGGCTTATACAACAGTTGGTATTTAAAATTGGACGGCTTAATTGATTTAGACGACGAATCGCAACTGGTGCAAACCGAGGGCAGTATTTTAGATGTAACCAGCGCCGGAACAATTGAGCGCGACCAACAAGGCACCAAAGATTATTTCACTTACAATTATTGGTCATCACCCGTGGGGGTAAGCAACACGTCCAGCAACAACAACAGCTATAAAATGACCGACAATGTGCTTAAAAACGGCACCTTGCCTACCTCGCCAAATAACATCAATTTTTCTAGTTCAGGATATAACGGCAGCATTTCAGGAGACAACATAACCATTGCCGACTATTGGATCTGGAAATACTCTAACCAAACCTACAACAACTATTACGCATGGCAGCACGTTAGGCGCACCGGTACTATTTTGGCTGGCGAAGGTTTTACCATGAAAGGCGTAGCAAACACAGCTGGCAACATTTCGCTCACCCAAAATTATGTTTTCGACGGAAAACCTAACAACGGCGACATTACGCTTCCAATAACCGTTAATAACGAATATTTGGTGGGCAACCCCTATCCGTCTGCTTTAGATGCCGATGAGTTTATCATGGACAACATTAGCAACCTAGAAACTAATGGACGGAACCCATCAGGAAACGTTATTAATGGGGCTCTGTATTTCTGGGAACATTTTGCCAGCAACTCCCATATTTTAAGAGAGTACCAAGGCGGCTATGGCGTTTATACCTTAATGGGCGGTACTCAAGCCATAAACAATGACACCCGAATAAACCACACAGGAAGCTTAACCAGTCTAAAAGGAGCCCCAGAACGCTACATACCTGTTGGGCAAGGCTTTTTTGTTAGAGCCATTTTAGACCCCGAACTAACCGGCGAAAGTAACGACCCGAATTTAGCAAGCTCTATTGACGGAGGTGATATCATATTTAAAAATAGCCAACGGGTGTTCCAAACCGAAGCTTCAGGGTCGTCCATATTTTTAAAATCGAATGAAGTAAAAAGCATAAAGGAAACCAACAACACCAATTTAGATACCCGACCTAAATTGAGATTGATGTTCGATTCCCCGAAAGGATATCACCGTCAAATTTTATCTGGGGTCGATAAAAACGCCAGCAACCTTTTCGATTTGGGCTACGACGCCCCATTAACTGAAGACAACGTTGAAGATATGTTTTGGCTCATTCAAAACAAAGAATTTCTTATTCAAGCGGTAAATCATTTTGAGCCCGACCAAAAACTTCCTTTGGGCATCAAAATAAACAAAGCAGGAATGGCCACTATTAGGATCGACGCTTTAGAAAATATTGCCAATAATTTGAATATTTATTTACACGACAAGTCTCTTAATGTGTACCAAAACCTAAGAGAACTCGACTATAAAATACATTTAGACCCCGGCAGGTATCTAGATCGATTTGAAATTACCTTCGGAAAAGAAGAAACCTTAAACACCAACAACTCCATTAACGATAAAATAGGGGCTTATTTTTCAAACGACAAAAATAGCATCATTATAAACAACCCTACTTCAATTCATATTGAAACCATTGAAACACTCAATATTCTTGGGCAATCGGTGTTGAAACTATCCCCGAATACCAACCAAAACAATTTGGAATATCATACCCATTTAAAATCTGGGAATTACATTTTAAGAATAAAAACCGAGCACGGTAACATAACCAAAAAAGTGCTTATAAAATAAACAGGGCACATTAAGATTATTTGGAGTTAGTCACCTAAAAACTTCTTTTTACCCTTGTTTCAAGTCCTGAATTGACGTTCAGGACTTTTTTATAGTTGCTACCAAAGTTTCAAGTGATACCTTTTCCTGCTCACCAGATACCATGTTTTTAAGAGCATACGTGTTGGAATTGATTTCCTCTTCGCCCACCAAAACCACAAACGGAATGTCTCGTTTATTGGCGTGGTTCATCTGTTTTTTCATTTTGGCCGAGTCGGGGTACAATTCGGCATTAATGCCCTGTTGGCGCAATTGTTTGATCGCCTTTAAACTGAACAACGCTTCCTTGTCCCCAAAATTGATGAACAACACCTCAACGTTTTTGTTTACGGTTTCTGGGAACAGCCCCAATTCTTCAAGCACCAAATAGATACGATCCAGCCCGAAACTAATGCCCACACCACTTACGTTTTTCATTCCGAAAATACCGGTTAAATCGTCGTAGCGACCACCGCCTCCAATCGAGCCCATTTTTACAGACTTCGGCGCGGCTACTTCAAAAATGGCTCCCGTGTAATAATTCAGCCCGCGGGCCAAAGTGACATCCAATTGCAAGGCTGCGGTTTTTAAACCCAATTCTGAAATAGCATTATTGATGAAGTCGAGTTCGTCAATACCTTTTTTCCCTTCTTCGGAAGTGTTTAAAATACCCTTTAAACTTTCTATTTGCGATTCAAAAGAACCCGACAACGTAAATAGTGGCTGCAATTTAGAAATCCCTTCTTCTGAAATCCCTTTGGAAAGCATTTCTTCTTTTACCTTTTCCTCGCCAATTTTATCGAGCTTATCCAAAGCTACGGTAAAATCAATGAGTTTATCGGAAGCGCCAATTACTTCCGCAATGCCCGACAGTATTTTACGATTGTTGATTTTTATAGTAACGCCTTCCAGTTTTAAGGCTGAAAAAACGGTATCGTAAAGTTGGATGAATTCTACTTCCTGCCACAACGAATCGCTGCCCACCACATCGGCATCGCATTGATAAAACTCCCTAAAACGCCCTTTTTGAGGCCTATCGGCGCGCCAAAC
>CAZZDI010000191.1:0-5122 GCA_964653155.1 uncultured Flavobacteriaceae bacterium
TCTTTTCTAATTATTATGAGACCCTGAAACGACCCTTCGACTGCGCTCAGGATGACAATCAGGGTGACACGGCAATTGTCGCGTCAATAAAACAACCAATCTACGGCCATACCATCTTCGGTGTTGGTAATGCCGGCATCGTGGATGACGATATCTTCATCGCCATCGATAAAGCCTAAAATTAAAACGCGGCCCTTACCGAGCACCAATTTATGTTCGCCGGGTTCGTAACGGTAGCTATAAACATTTACAGGATACAGCCCGGGAACCAACATGGCATTGGCAATTTTTATATCGGCTTGCCCCCTATCGTTGGCGTAAGCGTTGGTTTCTAAAGTTGGCGGTTCTAAAACGGTATAACTGTTCGTATTAAAATAACCCACCAAAATTTTAACCGGTTTTTCGGTTTTAAAATGCAAAACCGTGCCTTCTTCTTGTTGTTTTTTATCTGAAAGCTGAACGCCAGAAAGGTTTTTCAATTCGTCTGCAACCTGTTCTATTATGGCATCGTTATCGTTATACACTTTTTGGCCTTTTTTCAGAGGGTAACGCCTAACGTTTTCATTAAGAATAGAAATATCAACCGACTCGAAAACCTTAAATTCTTTGGACGTTTTACCGTCTTTGCCTTCCAATTTTAGCATTTCAACATTACGCTTAAAAACATCCAATTCATTTTGGTAATGTGGCAATAGTTCTTCCCAGGTTTTGTTAGTACCGTCGCGCCCGGTAATCGGAATTCGGCGTTGTGCCGTTTGCATGCTATTGGCGTACAAATACGCGTCTTTTGTAAGCTTGGTCAATTCGACAAAATACCCAACACTTTTTTCGAGATGCGGAATGGCTGTTTCGAGATCGGAAATATCATTCGAATATTTATACCTCAACACCAACATGGCCGCTTTTACTTTTTCTGCAAAATAATTGGCAAAGGCATCGTAGCAATACACGTCGTTTTTTAAACGCTGAAATTCTTCATTATTCGCTTTAATTGAAGTTGAAGCTCTTTCAATAGCTTGAACAGCCTGTTTTCCGTGGGCAACCACTTCATCAATAATTTGTGGTGGTGTTTCGCCCACATGCGGCACGCCCTTCCATTCTTTTGCGGCGTAATCTATAAGTATTTCGCCCACAGGCCCATTTGACGTTAAAAAATCTTTATAAACATGGTATTTAAACGGATTGACCAATTGCCCCATAAACATACCGAGCAGTAAAGTTTGGCGGTTTCCATCGGAAATACCAAAGGTTCTGAGAAGTTTGGGAGCTATTTCTCCGGTTTGTTCGTAAGCTTCCAAAATATCTTTTCCGCTTTTGCCACAATCGTAAACTTTACCCAAAACCTCAGACCAATACGCAATCTCTTCATTTCTATCGCGTTTTGAATCCCAGGCATATCGTGCCCAAGCTTCGTACCACATCCAATCGCGGTCTATTTGTTTTAATCGTTCTGAAGTTTTATCAGCAGTATAGGGCCAATCCCAATACGAAGATTGCGGATATAAATGAAGCCCGTTAGCCCCTTGAATGTTATGCATCGCCTTCACGCTTTTCTGAATGAAATCTGGCGAGCTATAGCGAAACGGCTCCAAATTGGCCAACACATGCACGTTGGAAATATGCACAGAACCCAACTCGCTCAAGGCTTTCGGAATGTCTTGCCAAACATCGCGTGGCTGGTAAGTAGTCAATGACTCGCCATTGTATTTAAACGTAGTATATAAATTTTTGTAAATGGGCAAAGCGGCTTCCATAACTCGTTCGGCATCGGTATCGTGGCCACGTAACACAATAGGCGGTTCGTTGGTTAATCCCAACTGCTCCAAACCGTCTTTTACTCCCGGAATAATGGTTTCGGTAAACCATTGTACATCGTCATCAATGGTATGCATGGCTTCTCCCAAAGTGACCAAAAACCCAACATTGGGATATTTTTTAATGAATTCGGTAATCGATTTTTGCGTATAATCAGCAATTAATGGCGTTATCGGTCGGCTTCTCTCCTGCGTTTTTATGTTGTGCTTTTCAGCAAAAGGTTTTGAAACAAGGATATTGTAAAACATTTGGATTACCCAAATACCACGCTTATCGGCTTCCTCGGTTAAGAATTTAAAAACTTCTTCGTTCTTTTTAAACGTTTCTTCATCAACCTCAACAGCATACGGATAATCATCTAATTTCACCAATGATGCAAAAGGATGTCCGTTCCATAAATACAAGGAATTATAACGGTTTTCGACCATCATATCGAGGTATTCAATCCAGTGTGCTTTGTCATAAAACCACGGAAAACTTTCTGGGGTGTATGGGTATTCATAAACCGTCCGCCCCGGTAAATATTCGGTTTTTTGAAGTCCGATACAAGTGCCCCTCAAAACCATTTCGGGTTTATCCTGAAAGTTTAGGCTTAAAGGAATCTTGCCTGATTTTTTAATTCTATCGGAAAGTTCCAAAGCACCATACAAGGCTCCAGTGGCATCGGCGCCTTCAATGGAAATGGTTTTTCCTGAAGTGTTTATTTTGAAACCTTCTTTGTTGTTTTCGTCTTTTTTTTCTGAAATAACGATAATAGTTCCTTCGGAATTTTCAGATTGATTTGAAGTTAACGATACTTCAAAATTCAATTCCGAAAGCGTTTCAGAAAGTTTCTGTTTTGCAAAACCGATTCTAGGAACGGCATCATCGCCAACTATAACCACTGCTTTATTTTCTGAGCACGAAAACAGTAAAACTGCTGTTAAAACTAAAAGTAAATACCTCATTATTCTCCTTTAAATACTTGTTTTAAATATTTTACGTTAGCGCCATAATTTTTTACCACATTGTGCACATCGGTGGTATCGCGCGAACGCTCTACAATCAACCAACCTTTCCAGTGCATTTTATCAAGTGTTTCCTTAATTTTTGGTAAGTCGATGGCTGGATCGTTTTCAATCCAATGGCCGTCGGTATTCGAGGCATGGATTTCCCCAATATTATCACGCCCCAAGGTTTTCAGTTCCTTTGAAATATCGCGACCGTTTTTAATGGCATTGGCAAAATTGAAGGCTATTTTGATGTTTCGGTTTCCAACTTCCTCGAGCAGTTTTTTCTCTTCAGCTGCTGAAAGCGAAGTTTCAACCGCAATAATGCCGTTGATTTTATCCACCTGTTCGCCAGCCCAACGCAAACGCTCTACAATAGCGGGGCGTAACTCCGGATTTTTTACCAAATCGCCTTGAGTGCCCAAAGGCAGATAGGCCACTTCAACATCAAAAATTTTCATCACCTCTATACAATCGTTCACCATTTGCTTCACGGTTTCTCGCTTGGCAAACGATTGGGCGTAAAAACCAGACATTGCCACAGAGCTTATGCCCACGCCTGTTTCGTCCATTTTTTGTTTAAACACACGAATACTGGCCGTATCGCCATTAATGAATTTACTATCGAAAGTTTCGCGATTCCCCAAACCGCCCATGTCCATTTCTATACCGTCGGCCCCTATTTCTTTGGCTCTTTCAAAAGATCCTAATTTTTGGCGTTTTAAAATCATCCAATCGCACACCGCAACTTTATAACGCTCCTTTTGAGGCCCTGGCCAAACACCGTCTTTTATTGGGAAAGTCAGCAATTTTGAAGGATCAATTTTTACATATTTAATTTTTTGGCGCCTCCAAGTGTAAACACAGTGCAGCATCCCGTCTGAACCTTGCATAATTGACGGATACGAATATTGGCTGATACGCGAATCTTCCAACACTAAAGCGGCATTCCAGTTGATGCCATCATCTGAAATAGCAATATTCAACGGACTGCGGTAACTTTTGTTCATATCTTCATTGGGCCAAACATGGTTATAAATTAAAGCATGTTTGCCATTTTTCATGGTTACGGCATCAGTACCCGAACTGTTGTTGGGCATATTCAGCAACTCTAAAGGCGACCACGTTTTTCCGTTATCTTCAGACCACGTGGTGAATAAATGGCGGTTTCGGGTTCTACCAATCTGTTGCAACTTTCCATTTCCGTGGAATAAAACACTTGGTTGAATGGCATGAATTTCATTGGAACCCTTTGGCAAAGTATCCTGCATGTAATGCGTTTTTCCGAAATCGGAAGTCGATTCCATTCGCAAGTTCCATCCATTTTCCTCAATACTCGATGGCAGCAACAAAGTACCGTCATCCAATAACTCCGGTTTGTTTTTGATGGGGCCTAAAAAACCGTCGGGCAATTTTTCGGCTTCCGACCAAGTTTCTCCGCCATCCGAAGAACGCTTTAACATACCCCACCACGTTGAAGGGTGTGGCCCAACTTTATAATACAATAGTAAGTCGCCATCAGGAACTTGATATAAAACGGGGTTCCAAGTGGGATAACGCAAAGTATCGTTCTGCACGCCATTCGCCACTTCTACCGGTTCTTCCCATTTTCCGTTTTTGCGTTTACTTACATAAATACAAACATCGGGATTGCGTTCGTGGGTACCACCAAACCATGAGGCAATCAATTCGCCATTGGTGGTCTCTGCAATGGTGGCTGCGTGACACGACGGATAAGGTGCTTTATTGTAAATAAACTCATCTACAACAATGCCCTCCCGCCACGTTTTATCAGCCAAAGCGATTGGTTCTGTTTCTTGTTTAGCTTCTTGTTTGCAGCTTGTTAAAAAAACAACACTAAAAAGTATTAAAGTTGTTCGAAATAATTTCATGTTATATGATTTGTTAGTTTGATTCTTTTAATTTTTTGATTTTGTTGTTTGCATATTCCTTGTAGCCTTTTATTTCACAAGTTTGCAAAAAGTCTTCAAATGCTTTAATTTGAACTTGTTTATCGATGTTATTTTTCATTCCTATTTTTGAAAGTTTAGCATTCCAAAACAAGTTCATTTCTTTCATTTTATTGATGGTCTCAATAGGGTTTTCTAATTTTTGAGGAAAGCCCAAATCGTCAATTACATATTGTATTATAGACTCGTAATCTTTATTGAAATTTTGGTTTGAATCGGTGATTACATCAGCATATTCTTTGAGAAGATTCAGTTTTACAAATGATGTTTCTGCAAAAGAAATTTCCCTGAACGCTTTTTCGGCCCACAAAAGCGAAGCTCTATAGTCTCCAATTAATCTATTGCACC
>CAZZDI010000192.1:0-5108 GCA_964653155.1 uncultured Flavobacteriaceae bacterium
TCGACTTAAGCCTGTATCGAGCGGAGTCGAGATGCTCAGCACAGGCGTTCAGAATAAACAATTTTATGTCAAACTATTCAGATTTAGCTATAACCTTTAACTAGATAATAAAAATTCTAAAACTTAAACAAAAAATGGCATCGATTTTAATTCTCGATACCATTTTTTTTCGCGTATAGACTTGCTGAAGTTTTTAAAACCTAACCGAAACTTTACCTCTTAAAAAGAACGGCGACCCTGGTGTGAAATGAATTTCCTCAACAGATTCGGGTTCATTAAGCAATCTACTTTCTGTGGCAAATTGTGCTTCGTTCCATTCGGTATCAAACAAATTTTCAACAATTAAACCGAAAGTCCAATTTTTAAGCGTGTAATTCACATTCAAATCGGTAACGAAATAACCTTCGGCTACAATGGAATTATCTTCATTGGCCGGACGGTCTTTAATATATCTGTAATTGATTCCTCCGGAAAAGTTTTTCCAGTCTTTGATACTCAATCCACCAGTTGAAGTAAGATCTGGTGCCAACGGAATATAATTTTCACCATCTGGGTCTTCACTGCTTCGGGCATAGGTATAATTCAAATCGGTGTTGAAAAACAGCCAATCATTAAGCTGATAACGCATTCCGAAATCAACACCATAACGTTCGGTTTTTCCACTGGGTTCCACAATTCCGGCATCGCCAACATAAACAAATTCCTGCTGCAAGAATAAGTTCCAAAGCGCTGCATTAAACACCAATCGGTTTTGTGGTTTGTAAATCACCCCTAAATCACTTCCAAAAGAGGTCGGCAAAATTTTCTCGCCACCATTGGCCACTACTACCCTAGTATCGTTGGAATGGTAGCCCAATCCTGTTTTAGCGAATAATTGCAATTTTGGTGAAGCGGCGTAAATAACATTTAATTTCGGGCTTACCTTCGTTTTGTTTTCACTTTTGTTGTCGTAGGTTTCAGTAAGTAAATTTTCGTAATCGAACTTAAAATAATCAAGCCTTACTCCCGGATTCAACGTCCAATTACCTGTTTTATAATTTAAACTAGCAAATGCAAAGGCGTTCAACTCATCCACATTTCCTAATGCCAATCGCTCTAAAACGGTTTGTCGGTTCAGTGTCTTTGATAATTGTACATCGTTAACATCGTCGTACCTAAATCCTGTTCCCAATTCATATCTTAAATGCGAATTGTTGTTTTTTAAATGGATGGCATGGTCGTAAACCGAGGTAGCCCCAATAATAGTCCTATTTTCCTTTTGATGGATTTGATCGCCATTTACGGGGTCTTCCAAGAAAAAGGTAAAGTTTGAAAACAGTTCAAAATCGTATTTAGACACATAAGCATTGGTTTTTATTTTTGAATGCGCATCCAACTGCTTTGTGTGGTTTACCCAAATATTGCTTCGGCTGGTATTACCGCCCTCGGTATCGTCAATCGCACCAAAACGGCCAATCAAACCCTGCTCAACAGCCCTAACGGGAATTTGCCCCGAAGCATCCCACTTACTTTGAAAATGCGACACCGACAAATTCAACTCTTGGTCTTGGTGGTTGTTGAAATGATAACGCCCCATAACATTCAATCGGTTGAAATTTTGTGGCGACTCAAACACGCCATCAGACAACATCAATTCTGAAGCCACATAGGCACTGCTATGTTCTTCCTCCAAAATCTTGGTCATGGCCAATGCCCTCAAGGTGCTAAACTGTCCAGTTTCCACCGATACCAGATTATCTTTTATCGTTTTTTTGGTACCGATATCCACATAGCCGGCCGTGTTAAAATTGCCTTTATTGGCGTAATAGCTTCCTTTGGCAAAATCGATATTATCAATCGTTTCGGGGATGATAAAATGCATATCAGAATAGCCTTGTCCGTGCGCATGCGATACCATGTTTACGGGCATACCATCCACATTTATGGCAATGTCGGTACCGTGATCAATATCAAAACCACGCAAAAATATCTGCTCGGCCTTTCCGCCGCCGGCATGCTGACCGATCATTAAACCAGGCACTTTTCGAAGTATTTCCTGTGAAGATTTCACAGGGTCGGTTTTTAAATCGACATTCAAAAAAGTGCTCAGCACATTGGGCTTCGACACGATTAAAACTTGATCTAATGATGCGGGCGATTCTTTTAACGCAACGAAAAGTTTTGTTGAAAGCTGAACTTCGGTTATTACAATCGAAGTGTTTTCGTAACCCAAACTGTAAAAAAAGATTTCGTCATTTAAGGCCACATCATCCAGCTCAAAATAGCCAGAAATATTGGTGTAAGTATAAGCGCCATTGGTTTTGTTATAAACACCAACGCCCTGAATGGGCAAGCCTTTTTCTTTTGAAACGACTGTACCACTAATTTCGTGGGCACTTAAAATTGAAATAGAAAGTGAAAATAGGGTAAAAAAGATAGTTTTTTTTAACATTTGAAAGCTCTTTTCGAATGGTTGCATAGTTTGATTTATAATGAATTAAAATGAAGCTTAAAGAAATGAAGCCATTAATTACGCTTTTCTTAAATTACCTACAAAAAATATTCGGAAGGTTTTTAAATTTCACAAAATTCCTGCAAATATATTCTTTACTTATGGCTAAACAGCTGCCATAATTCCTAAAAAATGGTTAAAAAAAAGCCCGAACCAAAATGGGAACGGGCAATTTTTTGTTCAATAAAGAAACTTTTAATGGTGCACGGGATCCTGCGTACAGGGGCAGTTACTAATGCCTTGCAGGAAGTCCAGCCCGATGGTCACCACATGCGTTCCGGAGTTGTATCCCGAGAGGTCGTTGGTGGTAACCTGATAGGCGTACCCAAAATAGAAAATCGATTTTTTGAAGCCCACCATGGGGCCAACGTTGAGCGGTTTAAAGAACTGGTCGTTCAGGAAACGGTACGATATGCCCGCCCAATAATAATCTTCGTAACGGTTGTACTTCCTGAACTTAAAATTGACATCGGTACTGGAACGTTTGTCGCTACTGAACATCTGCATGAACATACTGGGCTCGAACTCCAGCCCGCTTTTCTTTGGTCCTCTAAAAGTGTAGCCCGTATAGAACTGGTAGTTCAACAGCAGACTGGGCTCTAGTTTTCTTAAGTTTTGATCAAAATCCTTGTCCAGTAGGTTGTTCACGTTAAAGCTCAAAAAGTAGCCCTTCAGCCTGAACAATGCACCCACATCGAAATTGTGGTTGGTGGTCCTTCTGTCATCGGTCACATAAGGGTCTATGGTCGGGTTTTCATAGGTGGTGTTGAAATTGTTGATGTCGATCCTGAAATTGTTCAGGTTGTACGAGATCCCCAGGGACAGGTACATCTTCGCATAATAATCCAGAATAAGGTGGTGGGCGAACGAAAATTTCGCCCCCGTCTGGATGGTGTTCCCGTTGCGGTCGTTGTAAAGGGAAAGCCCCACGCCAGAACGGTCTGCGATCCTAACATCACCATAGAACGATTGGTTGTCGGGCGCGCCCTTTATGCCCACCCACTGCGTGAGCCCGTTGGCACGGAGCTTAACGTTATCGCCGATACCGGCATAAGTGGGCGATACCACAAAATTATTGTCGGCCAGATATTGGGTGAACACCGGCAGGTTCAGTTCCTGGGAAAAACCGGTGGTCAGGGCCAAGAGCAGAACGTATATGGTCAAGGTCAATTTTTTCATGTTGTTCGTTTTTGAGGTTTTAGCCAACTCCATTATCTGTACAGTGTAAAGTGGCCGACAAAATCGCGGTCGTCGTTGGGGTCGTTCAGTTTCACGACGTACCAATAATCACCCGTGGGCAGTTCCTTGCCGTTGTACTTGCCGTCCCATTTTTCATCCACGTTCAGGGTGGCAATCTTTCTTCCGTAGCGGTCAAAAATATCGAAGGTCATATTTCGGTACTGGCCGGTACAACCGGGGCCCCATCCGCCGTTCTGCGGTACGAAATAGTTGGGGATGCACACATCGATATATTCAAAATACCGTGTGGCACTCGCCGTACATCCGTTCCTATCGGTCACGGTAACCGTATAATCGCCCGATTCGTAAATGGTGAAGGTGCTTTCGCTACCGTACGGTTCACCGTTCAGCGTAAACTCATAAGGTTCGGCTCCACCGGTAGCTACCGCAACAATTTGATTAATTTCACCATCATCAATGGCCAATTGGAGCTGTTCAAACTGCTCCACATCGAACAGGGGTGTACGTTGGATACAGCCGTTGGTGTGCCTCACGTCGATATAATGGTTCACGCCTGCGGGAACATCAACAAACATATTGCTCGCTTGGTACGGCCCGCCATTCAGGGAATAATCGAGTTCGGCCGGGTCAACGGTTTCATCGACCGATACGGTGACCGTGTTGGTGGATATGTTGTTGACGCAATCGAACACCACTTCGGCAACGGGGTTGATTGCCACCGATTCTGGGAAGGTAATGTTCCATTCGGATTCACAGCCCAAGGCATCGCGCACATAAACGATGTGGTCGCCACCGGCCAATCCGGTAAAATCGAATTGCGTCTGGGCAGCTGCGCCAGTAGTGTACGTGCCTTCATAATCGTCCAAGCTCACGCTGTACGGCATGTTTCCTCCTGAAATTTCAATACTGAACATCCCGTTCAAATCGCCGGAACAAACTTCGGGCAGCAAAGAATTCGGAACGATGGTCAGCATCACCGGAACGGCGTCGTTTATCACAAAATCATACAGGACAAAACACCCCAGTTCGTCTTGTGCAATGGCTTGGTAAGTGCCCGGTGCCAATCCTTCAAAAACTGGCTCTTCGAAAAATTGGTTCAACTGTGGCGAAATGGCATATTTTATAATGCCCGTACCACCCGAGGCCGTAATTTCCAGCCTTCCGTTGTTCTCGCCCGCACAGGTCACGTCGGTCTCGTCAAAAGTGGCGGTGAACGGAGCCAGTGGTTCCGTTATGGACACCGGGATACTGGTGGCGTCGCAATCATCGCTTTCCACATACACCTGATAATTTCCGGCAGGAAGCTCGGTGAACACGCCCGGGCTGTTCTGTACGGCCGTAGGGATATCGTTTCCGGCAGCATCCTGTAGGGTATAGACATAATTGCCCAAGCCGCCTTCAGCTTCCGCTACGATAA
>CAZZDI010000193.1:0-5071 GCA_964653155.1 uncultured Flavobacteriaceae bacterium
TTTTCGGTAGCAGCAGTGCCATCGTCATATTTAACGGTTTTAACTTCTACTTCTTCCTTAACTTCTTTAGGTTTATTTTGCGACCATGCTGTTGTAAAAACTAACATTGCCATTATATATACTGGAATTTTCATTTTTAGCTTATTTAAAATTATACATTGATTTAATATTAAAAAATGTTTGACTATTTCGATTCTTCTTTAACCTCGTCGATTTCATCCTGAACATCTTCTAAGGCATCTTGAACATCATCTGAAACTTCTTCAGAACCATTTTCTATTTCGGTTTGCACCTCTTCAATGGCGTTTTCTATTTTTTCATCGGCTGTTTTTTTCTCATCTCTACAACCCACAAAAGCAGTTGACAGAACGAACAAAAACGCTAAACTAATTACTGTATTTTTCATAATTATTGATTTTATAATAGTTATTATGCTAATTTAATGGAGATTATCATGTTGTTTTACCCTGTTTGAAATAAATACGAACCCATTTAAAACAAAGGCATTTTGATTCTATTTAGGATAGATTTACCACCTTTTTGTTTAAGGTAGCCGACGCATCTTTGGTCCAAGCATCGAGCATCCAACTGTGTTTTTCCAGTTCCCTGATGTATGCACCAATTAAATCGACCGTTCCTTCGTCTGAAACACTATTGGCCACACCGACCACTTTTTGCATTTGTTTTAAAAGCTTTTTATGGTCTTTCAATGTCTCCGAAATCATGGCAGTATCTGCCTGTAACGCAACATCTTCAGTGATGGATGACACTTTTAAATAATCTTCCAGTTTGCTCATGGGGTGGTATCTTAAAGTTAAAATACGCTCGGCAATTTCATCGATTTTCACCCTGGCATCGTTGTACAATTCTTCAAACTTCAAATGCAAATCGAAAAAGTTTTTACCGAGAATATTCCAATGGTTGCTTCTTAATTTTTGATAGTAAATATGGTAATCGGCCAACAGAATGTTAAGCTCAACTACAACCTTTAACAAATCTTCTTCCTTCATATTCAAATAGTTCATGTTATTTTGTTTTTTTGATTTTTACTATTATCAAACTATAAAGGATGGTGAAAAAAGTAAAATTTTTAACAGGATTTAACCCATTGCAAACTGCATTAACACAAAATTATGTTAAAGAAAATGGTGTTTGTTAAAAAATTTATGATTGGCGGAAAGCAGAAAAAATGCTTTATTCAAAGTCGATTTTATTCAAAATCAACCCCGAAGCGGGTGCGATATAATTCATTTTTACGTTGCTATCGGGCTGCAAACTGGTTTTGATAGCTTCCAAAGTAAGCTTCCCCTTTCCCAGATCAATAAGCGTTCCCATCATCAACCGGATTTGGTTGCGCATAAACCCCTTGCCCCGAACCCGCAATAAATACGATTTTTCTGGAAAGTAATTAGCAGTGTACAAGGTGTTTTCTACAATTTCACAGGTCAATATTTTTCTGTTATAAATACCTGTTGCCGAAGGTTTGTAGCAATAAGATTTTAGGTAATGTTCGCCTTCAAATAACTTGGCGCCTTGTTTCATGATTTCCACATCCAATTCATCTAAAATAGTAGTCATTATTGGAGCACAAAACGGATGGCATTTTTCGCCATGGGTAAATAAATACAGATATTCTTTTACTTTGGAGTGGTTG
This sequence comes from uncultured Flavobacteriaceae bacterium, assembly GCA_964653155.1. Lineage (GTDB taxonomy): Bacteria > Bacteroidota > Bacteroidia > Flavobacteriales > Flavobacteriaceae > Flavisericum. Next base: position 1,655 of record CAZZDI010000193.1, read on the forward strand.
ATGATATTGAATTTCTTATCAACCTCTTTAATACTCAAAGCTCGGATATCCTGCGGAAGATTGTAGTTGAACCATTTTAGGAAATACGCTTGGTCTTGAATGGGTTCTTCCAAAAACAATTCGAAAGCGGCTTGTTCGGCAGACACCATAGCATCTGTTCTGCCAGAAGTTAAGGTTTTAAAAGGTTTGCCTTCCAATACATAATTCATGGTGCGATCTACCATAAGATGCAAGGTTTTTACATCGGGCTGTTTTTGCCAACCATGAAAACGATAGCCTAAATATTGGATATTGATTAAGTAGAAAAACTTTTTATTCAAAACAGGAAAAACGGTTTTATTATCTAGTTAAAGGTTGAAACCCTGCACTTCCATTGCAGATACTTTGGTTTCTATAAACATTTGCTTCTGTTTGTTCATTTCGAAAACAGTGAGAAATCCCATCGTAAATTGAAGACTATATGATGAGACTCCTCGTCGCTCTGCGCTGTTGGAATGACATTGTGCTCTAAAATGAATTTCATTCATTAACTAAAACTGTGGATTTCCAATCCGTAGTGGTTTATTTGTGTCTTCCTTTCAATTCTTTTTCAATATCCTTTAAGGTGAAACCCTTGGCCTGAAGCAACATTAAATAATGAAACAATAAATCGGCCGATTCGTAAAGGAACAGTTCGTCATTGTTGTCCATCGCCTCGATAACGGTCTCAACAGCTTCCTCGCCTACTTTTTGTGCTACTTTATTGATGCCTTTTGAAAACAGACTCGCCACATAAGATGTGTTGGTATCTTTATTGGCCACGCGTTCTGCAATCACATCCTCTAAAGTTGAAAAAAATCCGTATGATGGCTGGTTGTCCTCTCCCCAGCAATTTCCGGTACCCTTATGGCAGGTGGGGCCCGCAGGATTCACACGAACCAAAAGCGTATCGTTGTCGCAATCGTTTTTTATATCGACTAGGTTTAAAAAATTACCGCTTTCCTCCCCTTTTGTCCACAATCGTTTTTTGCTTCGGCTATAAAAAGTGACCTTTTGGGTCTCCAATGTTTTTTGATATGCTTCTTCATTCATGTAGCCCAACATCAATACGTTTTTTGTTGTGGCATCTTGAATAATGGCGGGTACTAATGCCCCCTCTAACTCCCCCCAAGGGGGAGAAATGAGTGTTTTAAAGGTATTTTTGTTGTTCATTTTTTTGCATATGTAAAATTATACTCCATTTGTTATTTCTACAATGGGGTTAAATTCCCCCTTTGGGGGTTAGGGGCTTTATAATCGCACTTCTATGTTATGTTTCTTTAACTCTCTTTTCAACTCAGGAATGGGTATTTCTCCAAAATGAAACACACTGGCAGCCAATGCCGCATCAGCTTTTCCATCAATAAAGGTATCAGCAAAATGCTGCACATTCCCTGCACCACCCGATGCAATAATAGGAATATTTAGCTCGCTTGACAACTTAGCCAAGGCCTTATTGGCAAATCCATTTTTTGTTCCATCATGATCCATACTTGTGAATAAAATCTCACCAGCGCCACGTTCTTCAACTTCTTTTGCCCATTCGAACAAATCGATTTCGGTGGGAATGGTTCCTCCAGCCAAATGTACCTTCCAATGGCCATCAATTTGTTTGGCATCAATAGCTACCACCACACACTGACTTCCAAATTTATCGGCCAATTCGTTTACCAATTCCGGGCGCTTTACTGCCGAGGAATTAATCGATACTTTATCGGCACCGCATTGCAACAAGTCGTCAACATGCTCCACACTTGAAATGCCGCCACCAACCGTAAACGGAATATTTACCTGCTCGGCAACCCGCAAGACCATATCTAAAGTGGTAGCGCGACCTTCCAAGGTGGCCGAAATATCCAGAAACACCAGTTCGTCAGCACCAACTTCAGCGTATTGTTTAGCCAATTCTACCGGATCGCCGGCATCACGTAAATCCACAAAATTGACTCCTTTAACGGTGCGTCCGTTTTTAATATCCAAACAGGGAATAATTCGTTTTGTAAGCATTTTTAAAAGTTAAAAGTTAAAAGTTAAAAATTAAAAGTTTAGCTCCTTTAAATTTCAACAATCAACTTTATTAAACAAATTTTTCTAATTGTTGTAAACTGATTTTATTTTCGTAAATCGCCTTTCCTATAATGACGCCTTCGCAGCCCAATTCCTTTAAAACAGGCAACTCGTCAATATGCGAAATACCACCAGAGGCAATCAGTTTTATAGATTGTTTGCTCGTGTTACTGCATTCTGAAATGATTTGTTTGTACAAATCGACCGATGGCCCCTGAAGCATGCCGTCTTTAGCGATATCGGTACAAATAACGTATTGAATACCTTTTTTCTGATAGCCTTTTATAAACGGAATCAACTCCAACGAACTTTCCTCCTGCCAGCCACTAATGGCTATTTTTCCGTTATTGCAATCGGCTCCAAGAATGATTTTCTCACTACCGTATTTGTTTATCCAACCTTCAAAAGTTTTGGTGTCCTTAACGGCGATACTCCCCCCGGTTATTTGACGGGCCCCCGAATTAAACGCGATGTGCAAATCTTCATTCGCTTTTAAACCACCTCCAAAATCAATTTTCAATTTGGTTTTTGTGGCTATTTGTTCCAATACTTTGTAATTGACAATATGTTGGGCCTTAGCGCCATCCAAATCCACTAAATGTAAATATTGAATGCCCGCGCCTTCGAACATTTTGGCGACTTCCAATGGGTTTTCATTATATACTTTTTTGGTGTCGTAATCTCCTTTGGTTAAACGGACACATTTTCCGTCAATAATATCGATGGCTGGTATGATTCTCAAAACAGTGTTTAGGTATTAGTTGTTAGTCTTTAGTTCTAAAAAATTCTTTAATATTTTGGCGCCTTCATTGCCGCTTTTTTCAGGGTGAAATTGCACACCGTAAAAATTATTGTGTTGCAAGGCAGAAGCATAATTGATGCCGTAATCGGTTTTGGCTATAGTCTCATCGCAGTGTTCTGCGTAGTAACTGTGCACCAAATACATATATTCGTTTTCGCTGATACCTTTAAATAAATCGGATTTTAATTCTTTAATCACGTTCCATCCCATTTGAGGTACTTTTACATCGTTTGAAAAGCGTTTCACGTTGGTTTGGAAAATCCCCAAGCCAGCAGTGTCGCCCTCTTCGGTATGTTTACACAACAATTGCATGCCCAAGCAAATACCCAAAACAGGTTGTTTTAAAGTAGGAATAAGTGAATCTAACCCGCTTTCCTTTAGCATCTTCATGGCCGAACTAGCCTCGCCCACTCCAGGGAAAATCACTTTATCGGCCGATTTTATTTCTTCCGGATTATTGGATAATACCGCATCAACCCCCAATCGTTTAAAAGCAAATTGGATACTTTTAATGTTTCCTGCTCCGTAAT
>CAZZDI010000194.1:0-5060 GCA_964653155.1 uncultured Flavobacteriaceae bacterium
TAGAGCACTGGTCTCCAAAACCAGGTGTCGGGAGTTCGAGTCTCTCAACCCGTGCGAAGCAAAGGATTGCGAGGCGAGAAGTTTATGCTGAGCGTAGTCGAAGCAAGTCTCTCAACCCGTGCAAAGAAAATAGACGCTATCTATTAAAACAATATTAAAATGGCTGGAATTGTGAATTATATAAAGGAATCGTTTGGTGAACTAAAAAACAACGTTACATGGCCTACTTGGGCAGAAGCGCAAAGCTTAACGGTGTTGGTTGCCGTATTCTCAATTATATTTTCTCTTGCTATTTGGGGCGTAGATACTGTGTTCAGTAAAGTTATCGCAGCTTACTTTCAATGGATTGGATAAAGAATTACTAAATCGGTAAAAAGAAAAGAGTATGTCTGAAGTAAGTGATAAAAAATGGTACGTAGTTCGTGCCGTAAGTGGTCAAGAAAACAAAATCAAAACCTATATCGAGAATGAAATAGCTCGTTTGGGTATGCAAGATTATGTTGACCAAGTATTGGTGCCTACCGAGCGCGTGGTTCAAATCCGTAACGGAAAAAAAATCCACAAGGAAAAAGTGTTTTTCCCTGGGTATATTATGATTCAAGCCAACCTAACCGGAGAAGTGCCGCACATTATTCGTTCGGTAACCAACGTTATTGGCTTCTTAGGGGAAACCAAAGGCGGAGACCCAGTACCATTAAGACAATCTGAAGTAAATAGAATGTTAGGTAAGGTTGATGAATTGGCCGTTGAAGAAAGCGCCAATGTTGCCATTCCTTACACTAAAGGCGAAACAGTTAAAGTTATTGATGGACCATTCAACGGTTTTGATGGTACTATTGAAAAGATAAATGAAGAAAAGCGTAAGCTTGAGGTTATGGTTAAGATTTTCGGAAGAAAAACACCTTTGGAGCTCAGCTATATGCAGGTTGAAAAAGTATAATAATTGTTACACTAGATAAATGATGCGTTTTTAGCTTCCAACATAAAGCGTATCGACTTAAATTATTAAAAATGGCAAAAGAATTAAGTAAAGTAGTTAAGTTACAAGTTCGGGGAGGTGCTGCGAATCCGTCGCCACCGGTTGGACCCGCTTTAGGTGCTGCTGGAGTTAACATTATGGAGTTCTGTAAGCAATTTAATGCTAGAACCCAGGATAAAGCTGGTAAAGTATTACCGGTAGTTATCTCTGTTTACAAAGACAAGTCTTTCGACTTTGTTATTAAGACTCCTCCAGCTGCAGTACAATTATTAGAAGCGGCCAAGGTGAAAAAAGGTTCAGGTGAACCAAACCGAAAAAAAGTAGCTAAAGTATCTTGGGATCAGATCAAGACCATCGCAGAAGACAAAATGCAAGATTTAAATGCATTTGAAGTGGCTTCTGCCATGAAAATGGTTGCTGGTACGGCAAGATCGATGGGAATAACCGTAACAGGAAAATTTCCTTCTTAATCTATTAAAGCATTAAAAAATGGCAAGATTAACAAGAAAGCAAAAAGAGGCTTTAGCGAAGATTGAAAAAGGAAAGGTGTATTCATTGGATGAAGCATCTGCCCTAGTTAAAGAAATTACCAATACCAAATTTGATGCATCAGTTGATATCGCTGTACGTTTGGGCGTAGATCCACGTAAAGCCAATCAAATGGTAAGAGGTGTTGTTTCACTTCCACATGGTACTGGTAAAGACATGAAAGTATTAGCATTGGTAACTCCAGACAAAGAAGCAGAGGCTAAAGAAGCTGGTGCAGATTATGTTGGGTTGGACGAGTACCTTGATAAAATTAAAGGTGGTTGGACAGATGTTGACGTTATCATTACTATGCCAAGTGTAATGGGTAAATTAGGTCCTTTAGGACGTGTGTTAGGTCCTCGTGGCTTAATGCCAAACCCAAAAACAGGTACGGTAACTATGGATGTTGCAAAAGCAGTTAGCGAAGTAAAAGCTGGTAAAATCGATTTTAAGGTTGATAAAACCGGTATTGTACACGCCGCTATAGGAAAAGCATCATTCAGTGCTGATAAAATTGCTGGAAACGCAAATGAATTAATTCAAACACTTATTAAATTAAAACCAACAGCTGCAAAAGGCACTTATGTTAAGAGCATCTTTATGTCTTCTACCATGAGCCCAAGTATTGCGGTTGATCCTAAGGTTGGTTAATTTAAGTTAAAACTTTTATTATGACAAGAGAAGAAAAATCACAAGTAATTGAGGACTTAACTGCAGAATTAGCCGAAAACGCAAATATCTATTTAGCCGATATTTCAGGATTAAACGCAGGAGCTACCTCAGATTTACGCCGTGCCGCATTTAAGGCCAACGTAAAAATGGCAGTTGTTAAAAATACATTGCTTGCAAAAGCCATGGAAGCTTCAGACAAAGAGTTTGGGGAACTTCCTTCGGTATTAAAAGGAAATACATCTGTGATGTATGCCGAAGCAGGTAATGCACCAGCTAAGTTGATAAAAAACTTCCGTAAAAAATCTGAAAAACCTTTATTAAAAGGCGCTTTTATTGAGGAAGCAATTTACATTGGCGATAACCAACTAGACGCATTGGTTGATATCAAGTCTAGAGAAGAGTTACTTGGAGAAATTGTAGGATTGTTACAATCTCCAGCCAAAAACGTTGTGTCTGCTCTTAAATCGGGTGGTAGCACAATTGCTGGTCTTATTAAAACACTATCTGAAAAAGAAGGATAGTATTAAGCAGTACGCACTTTATTACAATTATATTATTTAAAAAAATCATTAAAACGATAGAAAAATGGCAGATTTAAAAGATTTCGCAGAACAATTAGTTAACCTTACTGTAAAAGAAGTAAACGAGTTAGCAACTATATTAAAAGAAGAGTATGGTATCGAGCCTGCTGCTGCGGCTGCAGTTGCGGTTGCTGGTCCAGCTGGTGGAGGTGACGACGCCGGTGAAGCTCAAACTGAGTTTGATGTAATCTTAAAAGCAGCAGGTGGTTCTAAATTAGCTGTTGTAAAATTAGTTAAAGAATTAACTGGTTTAGGATTAAAAGAAGCTAAAGAATTAGTTGACGGTGCACCAAGCGCTATCAAAGAAGCAGTTTCTAAAGATGAAGCTGAGGCCCTTAAAACTCAATTAGAAGAGGCAGGAGCAGAGGTTGAGCTTAAGTAAGCTTAGCACCAAAAATTCATAACGGTTTAGGTCTGGAGAACGAATCTCTGAGACCTAAACCATTTTGCGTATATAATGAGCATATACGCTTTTACTATTTTTTTAATCAAAATTCCGTCCATTGATGTTGTCAACACAAGCTGAAAGATTAAATTTCTCCTCTATTGTAAATAGAACGGAATATCCCGATTTTTTGGATATTCAGATTAAATCCTTCCAGGATTTTTTCCAACTAGAAACGAAATCTGAAGAAAGAGGTGATGAAGGGCTTTATAACACCTTCATGGAAAACTTTCCAATTACAGATTCACGTAATCAATTCGTATTAGAATTTTTAGATTACTTTGTAGATCCACCAAGATATGCCATAGAAGAGTGCATTGAAAGAGGATTGACTTACAGCGTTCCGCTAAAGGCCAGGTTAAAGTTATATTGTACGGATCCTGAACATGAAGATTTCGAGACCATTGTCCAGGATGTTTACTTAGGAACCATTCCTTACATGACGCCCAGTGGAACTTTTGTTATTAACGGTGCCGAGCGTGTAGTAGTATCGCAGTTACACCGTTCGCCGGGAGTATTCTTCGGGCAGTCGTTCCATGCCAACGGGACAAAATTATATTCAGCAAGGGTTATTCCATTCAAAGGATCGTGGATTGAGTTTGCTACAGATATCAACCAGGTGATGTACGCTTACATCGATAGAAAGAAAAAGTTACCGGTTACTACGCTTTTCCGTGCTATCGGGTTTGAGCGCGACAAGGATATCTTAGAAATTTTTGATTTGGCCGAAGAGGTTAAAGTATCAAAAACAGGTTTAAAAAAATACACAGGTAGAAAATTAGCGGCGCGTGTACTTAACACATGGCACGAAGATTTTGTTGATGAAGATACTGGTGAAGTGGTATCTATCGAGCGTAACGAAATTGTTTTAGACCGTGATACGGTTTTAGATAAAGACAATATCGAAGAAATTATCGAAGCCGATGTAAAAACCATTCTTTTACATAAGGAATCGAACGAGCAAGGTGATTACGCCATCATCCACAATACGCTACAAAAAGACCCTACCAACTCTGAAAAAGAAGCGGTAGAGCATATCTACAGACAATTACGTAATGCCGAGCCGCCCGATGAGGAAACTGCTCGTGGTATTATCGATAAATTATTCTTTAGTGACCAACGTTACTCTTTGGGTGAAGTTGGGCGTTATAGAATGAACAAAAAATTAGGTCTTGATATCGGTATGGATAAGCAAGTGCTTACCAAAGAAGATATCATTACCATCATTAAATATTTAATCGAGCTGATCAACTCTAAAGCTGAGATTGATGATATCGATCACCTTTCAAACCGTCGTGTACGTACTGTAGGTGAGCAATTATCTCAACAGTTTGGTGTTGGTTTAGCGCGTATGGCACGTACCATCCGTGAGCGTATGAATGTTCGCGATAACGAGGTATTTACACCTATCGATTTGATTAACGCGAAGACCCTTTCTTCTGTAATCAACTCGTTCTTTGGTACTAACCAGTTATCTCAATTCATGGATCAAACCAACCCATTGGCAGAGATTACGCATAAGCGTCGTCTTTCTGCACTTGGACCAGGAGGTCTATCGCGTGAAAGAGCTGGTTTCGAGGTGCGTGACGTTCATTATACGCATTACGGTCGTTTATGTCCTATTGAAACCCCTGAAGGTCCAAACATTGGTTTGATTTCTTCACTTTCGGTTTTTGCCAAAGTAAATTCAATGGGCTTCATCGAAACACCTTACCGTCCGGTAGAAAATGGTGTTGTTGATATTAAAAACGAACCGATATATTTAAGTGCAGAGGAAGAAGAAGAAAAGTTGATCGCGCAAGCTACCGTTAAAGTGGATGGCGAAGGAACGATTCTTCATGATAAAGTCATTGCA
>CAZZDI010000195.1:0-5005 GCA_964653155.1 uncultured Flavobacteriaceae bacterium
AGTTGTTACCAATCCGAATTACGCAAGGGGCGCTACTATGGCTTTTGGCCGAAGCACCATTACAGGAATACCGCTTTCATCGCTTCAAGAACATGGGTTTTGTTGGAGCACACATAATGAGCCTACCATTACAGACAATAGAACCACAAAATATTTTAATAATAATGGGAATATCTACCATATTGAAAACCTAGAGCCATCCACTGTTTATTACATGAGGGCTTATGCCTTAACCCATGGAAATGCCGTAGGCTATGGAGAAGTAGTTAAATTCATCACAATCCCAAAAGGAACAGTAACTTATTCGCTAAGAAGCGGCATGAGTGGAGATATCCTAACAAGAATTGATGAAGCCATGTCATCGGCTGTTGGGTATTTCAACAACCTCACCAGTATTCAAGGGCATCATTTATCGGTAGGCTATTCATCGGGAGTTCCAACTGCTGAAGCTTCATACGGAGGCTACATGACCTTTGGTCCGAACGAATCGTACCAGCGAACCGGAACTGCACTTCATGAAATGGGGCATACCATTGGCGTAGGCACCCATAGCTTATGGTATGGGCCTTCTTCCCCATTAAGGGAAACAGGTTCTGGTGGAATTTGGTTAGGCGATAGAACAGATGCTGTTGTTCAGTTTATCAACAATGATACTAGCAGTCATTTAACCGGAGACTCTGTCCACATGTGGCCTTATGGCATTAATGGAGCACATGAAGACAACGGAAGTGAGTTTTTATATATAGCCAATGCTCTTGTGCACCAAGCGCTTGGAGAAGACGGTTTACCCCCAACCTATACCTATGCCACGCCTGCATACACGTTCAAGCTGAAAAATGACACTACTAAATACTACATAAAAAGCGAAGGAATTTCAACAGGGCGAAACACTTCCTTTTTAGCGGTTAATGATTTAGGTAATCTCGTGAATGAAATGATGACTCCAAACGAGGCCTTAAATAATGACAAAGCCGCGTGGTATATCGATTTTAATCCAATCAATTCCTATTATACGATAAAAAATGTGGACACGGGAAGCTATTTCACCTATAAAAATACTGGAACCAACGGATTTGGAACAGTCGCAAGAACAAATCCTGCTTCAAATGATTATTTTCAATTCATGCAGGCGCGTGTAGAAACTACGGTTACAGTTGAAAGCAAAACCTACACGGGTAAAGGCTATTGGATAATTCATCCGGAGTCCCAAGAATTCCCTACTACCTTAGCCGCAACAAATAATTCCGTTACCACAACAAGTTCATTCAATATCGCAAATTCTGCAGCAACTCAACGTTGGTTATTGATGGATTCTGAAGAGGTACAAACATTAAGTTCCTCATTAAGTATTGAAGATGAATCATTATCAAAATTAAAAGTTTACCCAAATCCAAGTTCAAATAAAGTTACCATAGGAGGCAATGTTTTTTTAGCGGGCGCTCAATTATATATTTACGATATTACAGGTAGAATAATAGCAAGCCAAAAACTTACCAGCAATACTGCCGAACTGGATATTAACACTTTTCCTTCTGGGATTTATTTATTGAAAGTGACCAATAATGGGCAAACTTATGTAAAACGTATTTCTAAAAAATAATAAGTTTAAAAAATTACCATCTCATCTCAAATTTTGAGCGTTAATAACTTTTGATATTATGCTGTTTAGAATTCATCAAAATTCTGCACATATTTTTAATTTAGTCCAAAATTTATTTATCAACTAAAATAGTTTCTTCCCCTTGGGAAGACGGAAGATGGGATGAAACAATACCACGACTTAGTAAAGCATGTTTTAGAGAACGGCAACGAAAAAGGCGACCGTACGGGCACGGGCACCAAAAGTGTATTTGGTTACCAAATGCGTTTCGATTTAAGTGAAGGCTTCCCTATGGTGACCACCAAAAAATTGCATTTAAAATCGATAATCCACGAGCTATTATGGTTTTTAAAAGGCGATACCAACATAAAATACCTTACCGAAAATGGGGTTAGAATTTGGAACGAATGGGCCGACGAAAATGGCGATTTAGGTCCTGTTTACGGTTACCAATGGCGCAATTGGAACAGTGATGAAATTGACCAGATCAAAGAGGTTATCGATACTTTAAAAAACAATCCCAATAGCCGTAGGATGTTGGTTTCGGCCTGGAACCCTTCGGTGTTGCCCGACACTTCAAAAAGCTTTAGCGAAAACGTGGCCAATGGCAAAGCAGCCCTTCCGCCCTGCCATGCGTTTTTTCAGTTTTATGTAGCCAACGGCAAATTATCGTGCCAACTGTACCAACGTAGTGCCGACATCTTTTTGGGCGTACCATTCAATATCGCATCATATGCATTGTTTACTATGATGATGGCGCAGGTTTGCGGTTACCAAGCCGGTGAATTTATCCACACCTTTGGCGATGCCCATATTTACAGCAACCATTACGAGCAATTGGAGTTGCAACTGTCCAGAGACCCAAGACCCTTACCTAAAATGATTTTAAACCCCGAAGTAAAAGATATTTTCGACTTTACCTTTGATGATTTCACTTTGGAAGGTTATAACCCGCACCCGCATATTAAAGGGGTTGTGGCCGTATAAAAGCCACAAAAAAGGCCTTCCAAATTTAGGAAAGCCTTTTTTTATGTAATTTCAGTTTTATTTATAAATTTATAACACTGTTTTCTGCACCGGCAAAATCGTTCCATGCATAAGCATCAGCCTCTTCATCGTTTACGTAAACACCGTCAACAATATATTTAAACTCGTAAGAGTTGCCTGTTTCTAAATCTACAGTACCTTTAAACGTTCCATTTTTTAATTTTTTAAGCACCGCTTTCTTTTCATTCCAATCGTTAAAAGATCCCACTACCGAAACTTTTTCTGCATCTTCAGCAAGTAACGAAAAAGTAACCTTACAAACCGGCTTACTTTTTAAGTATTGTTTTTTAATAGCCATAATTTTAATTGTATTGTATTATGGCACAAATTTATAAAACAATTCGCTATAGACTTCTCTTTAAACCACTTTAGATTAAAGAATTATCATTTTGTTAACATGCAATCGATTAAAATTGAAGCATATAAAAAAAACAACGCCTAATTTATGTTATCGGCAAGCCCCACAACCTTGCTTTATACTGATTTTCAGCATATTTAAACTTAATTTTCCTGTATTTAGCCAATCGTTATGCAATAATCAAAAAAACTTTAACTTTACAACCATTATTTTATCGATATGTTTGGAAAGAAAAAAGCCAGTCTGCAAATAGACAAAGAACAGTTGGAACTTATTGAAAATGCCCAAAAACGCATCAAACAAAAAAAACGTTTGTATGCCCATTTTGTTCTGTTTCTGCTCGGGGCCATTTTTTTAATTGTGGCCAATACCGTGCTACGCATTGGCGAAAATTTCAACCCTTTTGGGATAAATTGGTTCGTCTATGCCATTTTATTATGGCTGTTTTTCTTTTTGTACCACCTATTCAATGTTTTTGTCACCAATAAATTCATGGGAAAGGATTGGGAAAAAAAGCAATTGGAAAAACTTGTTGCCAAACAAAAAGACCGCATTGAAAAAATAAAACAAGGCCTTATAAAGGAAGAAACCGTTTTGGCCAAAAGTGAAGTTTACAACCAGGGCAAAGCAACTTCCGCAAATAAAAAACGAACAACACTTACCATTATTGCTGCCGCGGCCGAAAATAATGCCATTGGAAAAGACAATAAATTAATATGGCATTTAAGCGACGATTTAAAACGCTTTAAAACCCTAACCAGCGGGCACCATATTATTATGGGGCGCAAAACCTTTGAAAGTTTTCCAAAACCCTTGCCCAATAGAACACATGTAGTGATTACCAACCAAACCGGCTACAAGGTTCCTGACGGCGTTATTGTTGTAAACAGCTTAGAAGATGCCCTTGACGCATCAAAAAGCGATGCCCAACCGTTTATTATTGGTGGCGGGCAAATTTACAAACAAGCCATGGGCATTGCCGATAAAATAGAATTGACCCGCGTGCACGATACTTTTGAAGCCGACGCCTTTTTCCCGGAAATAGACTTGAATCTTTGGAAAGAAACCAGCAACACCTTCCACAAAAAGGACAGCGATAACGAGTTCGAGTTTTCATTTATTACTTACGAAAGGAAGTAGGGTAACTTATCTTCCATATAATTTATGTAATTTGTAAACACCTTTTTTTTAAAACGTTTACAAATGAAATTTTTTAGAAATGCCTGTGTTGCCGTGCTTTTTTTCTGCTTAAAAGGAATGGCACAAGAGTCCGGCAATGCGTTGTCATGGCGAATGGACACGGCGTACAACCACTTTTTATTGCGAGGCATACAGCATCAATACAGCCAACGCGATGCTGAATTTTCCGAAGCTTTACAATCCAAAGAAAGCCTTATAAATTACAGGGACAAAGCCATCGAGCGCTACAAGGGCATCATTGGCGATTTCCCCGAAAAAAGCAACCTCAACGCCAAAGTAGTCGGCGTGACGCAATTGGAAGGCTTTCGGGTGGAGAACATCATTTTTGAAAGTGTTCCGAAGCGCTATGTTACGGCCAATCTCTACATTCCCGATGGCAACGGCCCGTTTCCGGTGACATTACACTTGTGCGGACACGGACTTCGCGGTAAAGCACCACTATCAAAAGCCGCCACTTTAATGGCTCTGAACAACATCGCTGTTTTGGTGGTCGACCCCATAGGCCAAGGTGAGCGCATTCAGTTTGTTGACGAAAACAGCTTATCGTTAACCCGAGGCGCCACCACCGAACATACTTTACTCAACGCCGGCGCCAATCTTTTGGGTTCCAGTTTGGCGGCTTACGAATTTTGGGACAACCACCGCGCCATCGATTATTTGGAAACCCGAACAGACATCGATAAAAATAGAATAGGCGTTTACGGAAGCTCGGGCGGCGGCACACAAACCACGTACATGCTCGGTTTGGACGAGCGCATAAAAGTCGCTACCGTTTGCAGCTATTTCACAAAACGCCAAAA
>CAZZDI010000196.1:0-4988 GCA_964653155.1 uncultured Flavobacteriaceae bacterium
ATGGAAAATATCACAAGAGGAGGTCAATTTATTGTAAAAGAAACACAGGCAGAAAACATCTTCACACCAGAAGATTTCACGGAAGAGCAACAAATGATGCGCGATTCTGTAAAAGAATTCGTTGACCGCGAATTATGGCCAAACAAAGAACGTTTTGAGAAAAAAGATTACGCTTTTACCGAGGAAACCATGCGCAAAGCTGGCGAATTTGGCTTTTTAGGCGTAGCTGTACCAGAAGAATTTGGCGGTTTAGGAATGGGATTTGTTTCTACCATGTTAACGTGTGACTATATTTCGGGTGCATCGGGATCGTTTTCAACAGCTTTCGGAGCACACACCGGAATTGGTACCATGCCAATTACCTTGTACGGAAATGAAGAACAAAAAAACAAATATGTTCCAAAATTAGCATCGGGCGAATGGTTTGGTGCATACTGTTTAACCGAACCGGGAGCAGGATCGGATGCCAATTCTGGAAAAACAAAAGCTGAATTAACAGCTGATGGCACACATTATAAAATCAACGGACAAAAAATGTGGATTTCTAATGCAGGTTTTTGTAACGTAATGATTGTTTTTGCTCGAATTGAAGACGATAAAAACATTACTGGATTTATTGTAGATTACGATCCGGCAAACACCAACGGAATTACTTTAGGCGAAGAAGAGCACAAATTAGGTATTCGTGCAAGTTCTACCCGTCAGGTATTTTTTAATGATACCTTAGTACCTGTGGAAAATATGTTGGCAGGCCGTGGCGAAGGCTTTAAAATTGCCATGAACGCCTTAAATGTAGGTCGTATTAAATTAGCGGCTGCTTGTTTAGATTCGCAACGAAGAATTATTTCTAAAGCGGTAGAATACGCCAACGAACGCATACAGTTTAAAACTCCGATTGCTAATTTTGGTGCCATTCGTAAAAAAATTGCCGATATGGCTACATCTGCCTATGCAGGTGAATCAGCAGGATACCGAGCTGCAGGTGCTATTGAAAACCGCGTAAATGCTCGTTTAGCCGATGGAAACTCGCATCAGGAAGCAGAATTAAAAGGCGTAGAAGAATTTGCCATTGAATGTTCTATTTTGAAAGTTGCCGTTTCGGAAGATGCTCAAACTTGTGCAGATGAAGGTATTCAGATTTTTGGTGGAATGGGCTTTTCTGAAGATACACCAATGGAAAGTGCTTGGAGAGATGCACGTATTACTCGTATTTACGAAGGAACCAACGAAATCAACCGTTTACTTTCGGTAGGAATGTTGATTAAAAAAGCAATGAAAGGTCATGTTGATTTATTAGGACCAGCAATGGCTGTTGGGGAAGAATTAATGGGAATTCCTGATTTTTCGACACCTGATTACGATGAATTATTTGCCGAAGAAAAAGCAATTATCGCTAAATTGAAAAAAGCGTTTTTAATGGTTGCCGGATCGGCAGTTCAAAAATACGGAACGGAATTAGAAGAAAACCAACAGTTGTTACTGTCAGCAGCCGATATTTTAATCGAGGTTTATATGGCGGAATCTACCATTTTACGTACCGAAAAATTAGCTAAAGCACAAGGCGATGAAGTAGTTAAAGAACAAATTGCCATGGCAAAACTGTATTTGTTCAACGCTGTTGAAATCATTGCCCAAAAAGGTAAAGAAGGAATTGTTTCTTTTGCAGAAGGCGATGAACAACGCATGATGTTAATGGGCTTACGTCGATTTACAAAATACGACAATTACCCGAATGTCATTGAATTAAGAGAAATCATTGCATCAAAAGTGATTGCAGAAAATCAGTATTGTTTTTAATAGTTTGTTAAGTTTATTTGTTAAGCAAAACTCCGTTTCAGTAATTGAAACGGAGTTTTATTAAAATTAGTGCGATAACTCATTAATATCTTTCTTATCGTGCTTATACTTAAAAAGTAAGGCAAAAAACACCATAACTATCAGTGAATACATGGCAAAAATCATCCATGATGTCTTCCATCCTTCCAACTGTACGGAAATTTCGGTGTGATTATATACAAAATGATTTACTATAAACTGAGCTCCAATCATACCAAAGGTAGCGCCAAATCCATTAGTCATCATCATAAAAACACCTTGAGCAGATGAACGAATGCTTTTATCGGTTTCACGGTCTACAAACAAAGAACCAGATACGTTAAAGAAATCAAACGCAATACCGTACACAATCATAGAAAGTACAAACATCCATACGCCCGCTCCTGGATCACCTACAGCAAAAAGTCCGAAACGTAAAAACCATGCAAACATTGCCATCAACATTACTTTTTTAATCCCGAAACGTCTAAGAAAGAAAGGAATTAACAAAATACACAAAGTTTCAGACAATTGAGAAAGTGATATCAAAGCATTAGCGTTGTTAGCTCCCCAAGTATCGGCATAAGCAGGTATATCTTTAAAACTGGCGATGAACGGATTAGCATATCCATTGGTAATTTGTAACGACACTCCTAATAACATAGAGAAAATAAAGAAAATCGCCATTTTTCGTTGTTTGAATAATCCAAACGCCTTTAATCCTAATACATCGGTCAGCGTTTTCTTTTCAGAACTGCTGCTTACAGCACAATGTGGCAATAAAGATGAAAATAAAAACAGTACAATTCCTAAAACACCCGACACATAAAATTGATGATATGTATTCTGAAAACTTAAGAACTCAGCGGTTTTTCCAAAATTAAAAGCAAAAGCACCATTTAACATTCCACTGAAATTAACAAATAGCATTGCAAATATAAACCCTACAGTTCCAATTGTTCGTATAGGCGGAAATGCTTTAATGGTATCGTATCCATTGTCTGTTAGTACGGTATAAGCCACTGAATTTGACAATGCAATAGTGGGCATGTAAAATGTTATGCTTAAAGAATACAACAAAAAAAGCGTAGAAAAACTTGCATCTGCTCCTGCACTTGCACCGTAGAATCCCGCCATTATAATAAAAGCTGCTGCTAAAGCGTGACAATATCCTAACAATCTTTGAACGGGTATCCATCTGTCGGCAACAATACCCATTACCGCAGGCATCACTATAGAAACAATTCCTTGCATGGCGTAGAAAAGTCCGATACGTGGCGCTAGACCAATTGATGCTAAATAATTCCCCATTGAGGTTAGATAGGCTCCCCACACAGCAAATTGTAGAAAGCTCATGATTGATAATTTTAGTTTTAAATTCATTTTGAGGGAACTATTGGTTTTGTTTTATAATTAATTCTTGCGCAAGTGCACTTATTTTTTCGAATTGTTGATCTTTGGTAAGATTTGAATTATCAATGACAACGGCATCTTTTGCAATGACTAAAGGAGAATCATCACGAGTAGTATCTAATTGGTCACGTTCTTCTACGTTTCTTAGTACTTGCTCAAAAGAAACATCCATACCTTTTTCACGTAACTCTAAAAACCTACGTTGGGCACGTATTTCTGCCGAAGCCGTCATGAAAATTTTAAGTTCTGCATCAGGAAAAACCACAGTACCAATATCTCTACCGTCCATAACAACCCCTTTATCAATGCCGTAGCGTTTTTGTTGTTGAACTAATTTTGATCTGATTTCTGAAACGGCAGCAATCTGACTTACATGTCCTGAAACTTCGATGGATCTAATGGCAGTTTCTACATTTTCATCGTTTAGATAAATTTCTGCATACCCCAATTCTTCATTAAATTTAAAAGAAAGATAAATATTGTGAAGCTGATCAATTAAATCTTGTTTGTCAAAATATTCTGGCGTAATAAAACCATTTTGCATGGCAAACAAAGTCACGGCGCGGTACATAGCACCGGTGTCAACATAAATATAATTTAAGGCTTTAGCCAACTGCTTGGCTAAGGTACTTTTCCCTGTTGACGAATGACCGTCTATGGCAATGGTTATTTTTTTCAAAAGTAAAATTATTTAACTGCAAAAATATTACAGTTTTACCGATACGCCAAACAAATTAGTATTTCCTGCTAAAGTAAATCGATTGTAAGCATATTCTATTTTAAAACGTTTCACTTGCAAGCCAAAACCTGCGGTAAATCCTGCAAAATGTCGTTGTTCTAAAAGTTTCATTTCTTCTCCGTTTCTAAAGTTATATCCTAAACGGATATTGAAGTTTTTTTCAGGAAACAACTCCACTCCTACTACCACATGTCGCATTAAATTATTACCAAAAGTCACTTTTTCTTCGGTAATATTATTTTCTAAATCGGTTTGTGATCGGTTGGGATTTGAAAAAGAAATATCCCATTTTTGTAAATTATCAAACGTAAGATGCCAACGAATAGGTACATTTTCTAACAATTTACTAAATCCTAAAACCGTTTTAAATGGAAGGGTTTCGCGCAAATCTTCATAATTTGACAATTGTGTTCCTATGTTTCTAAAAGTTAAACCTACTGTCCAACCTGTTTCGGCATCATTATACAAACCACCAATATCTGCAGCTAACGCAAAGGAATTATAACTTTCTAAAGTAGAGGAAATGGCTTTTATATTTGCACCCACCGAAAAATTTGTTCCTTCAAAAGGATGTGCATACCCAACAGAAACAGCAATATCATTTCCTGAAAACGATCCAGTGGCTGTGCCGTTTTCATCGTATCCGTCCATAGAGCCGTAATTTAAATAAGTAACACCCACATGCATATTTCTGCCATTTTTAAATGTATGGGCATAAGCTGCCGATCCTAAACTAACATCTCCATAAAATCGACCAAAATTTACACCTAACATACCATTCATATCATCATTCAACGACGCTGGATTAAACAGCAATTGGTTTACATCTGTTCCTGTTATAGTCACGTTTACACCTCCTAACGCTGCAAGTTTAGGCGATGTTGGCATTTGTAAAAATTGATAGGCATGCTTACCACCAACTTGGGCATTAGCAGCACTTAAGCTTATTAAAGAAACTAATGTTAATAGTTTGCGCATGTTTAGTTAAATTACGTAAAACGAATATATAAATTTATAACGA
>CAZZDI010000197.1:0-4987 GCA_964653155.1 uncultured Flavobacteriaceae bacterium
AAAACAAACGCCCAATATTTTTGAACGGATGAAATCTGGGCGCGCTCATCTGGCGAGTGCGCCCCTTTTATATTGGGGCCAAAACTAATCATATCCATTTCGGGATAGTTTTGCCCTAAAATACCACATTCCAATCCGGCATGGCAAGCAGCCACATGTGGTTTTTCACCATTTAGTTTTTCGTATAGCGGCACCATAACTTTCAGAATTTGTGAATCCATATTAGGTTGCCAACCGGGATATTCCCCCGAAAATTCTACCTCACAACCCGTAAGTTCAAAAGCGGCGCGAAGGGTATTGGCCAAATCGGTTTTAGAACTTTCTACAGATGAACGGGTTAAGCACCCCACTTCAATGTTACCTCCATTTACCAAAACGCGGGCTATATTATTCGAGGTTTCCACTAAACCGGGCATATCGGCACTCATGCGATATACGCCGTTTATGGCGGCATAAACAGCCCTGGTGAAGCCTTCCTGAACACCTAAATCCATAATATGCTTTGGAGTTTCGGTTTTTGAAACTTCAATAGTTAAATCGGGTTCGGTGGTTTTCAATTCGGATCTTATGATTTCTGAAAGCTGTTTGATTTTAGATAAAAAGTATTCCTCTTTAACCGCATCAACAGCCACAATCGCTTTGCTCTCGCGTGGAATGGCATTTCTTAGACCACCTCCATCAATTTCTGAAATGCGGAGTCCGAAATGCTCAAAACCATCAAACAATAAGCGGTTCATTATTTTGTTGGCATTGCCCAAGCCTTCGTGGATTTGCATGCCCGAATGCCCGCCCTGCAAGCCTTTTACTTTTATTTCGTATCCTATTTTAAACTCGGGAGTTTCTTCTTCGGTGTACTTTCGTCTGGCTGTAACATCAATTCCGCCGGCACAACCTACACCAATTTCATCGTCTTCTTCGGTATCGAGATTCAATAAAATACCACCAGAAAGGAGTCCGCCCTTTAACCCCATGGCGCCCGTCATTCCCGTTTCTTCATCAATGGTAAACAGGGCCTCAATGGCGGGATGTGGGATGTCTGTACTTTCCAAAATGGCCATGATGGTGGCCACGCCCAAACCGTTATCGGCTCCAAGCGTTGTGCCTTTGGCACGTACCCAATCGCCATCTACATACATATCGATGCCTTGGGTATTGAAATCGAAAACCGTATCGTTATTTTTTTGGTGTACCATATCGAGATGCGATTGCATCACCACCGCTGTACGATTTTCCATACCGGAAGTGGCCGGCTTTTTTATAATCACATTGCCAACTTCGTCAACCAAGGTTTCCAAACCTAAATTTTCGCCAAAATTTTTCATGAATGCAATAACCCGTTCTTCGTTTTTTGAAGGTCGTGGTACGGCATTGAGGTCGGCGAATTTATTCCACAGTGCGGTAGGTTGAAGTTGTCTGATGTCTTGGCTCATTATTTTTTGATGTTTTTATTCGGACAAAGGTAGCAAAAAGGCACGGACTTTAGCGGCTGCTCCTGATTGCAGCGGCATCCTTTTTTGTGCCTACCATAACTTGAAAGGCTACTTGATTTTAAGTGTTGAAAATAAATTGGATGAGATACCGAAACAAGTTCGGCACAAAAAAGATAAAGCGGAAAGCAGGAACGAACCTTAATAAGTCTGCAACGGTGAATGGGCCTAAATTAAAAACATTTACAACACATAATTTTGTGTATTTTTGAAACATGCTGAAAAACAAGAAAAACCTACTGGCGCTGTCGTTGGTTCCGCAGTATTTTTTGGTGAAACTGATGGCACTTTTCCCCGAATTTGTAGAACGGTTTTACAGTAACGGCCTGTATCCCGTAATCTCGAAAATTTTCAGATATACCTTGGGCTGGTTACCGTTTTCGTT
The DNA here is from genome assembly GCA_964653155.1 of uncultured Flavobacteriaceae bacterium. Lineage (GTDB taxonomy): Bacteria > Bacteroidota > Bacteroidia > Flavobacteriales > Flavobacteriaceae > Flavisericum. The sequence goes on from CAZZDI010000197.1 coordinate 1,873, forward strand.
TGGCGATGTGGTATATGCCATAGCCATAATTTACATCCTGCGTTGGTTGTACAAAAACCGTAAACGTTTGAGAAAAGACACCCTAAATTGGCTGCGCGATGTGGCTGCGGCATTGGCGGTGGTTTACTTTGCTTTCCATGTGCTTTGGGGGCTGAATTATTACAGACTGCCTTTACACAAAAACTTAAATTTGGAAGCCGATTATACCACTGAAAAGTTGGTTTTGGTCACTGAAAAATTGATTAAAAAAGCCAACGGCATCCATTTACAGGTTGCTGACCACGATAGTTTAAAAGTTGATATACCCTTTAGCAAAAGTGATATTTTAAAAGAAGCGCCGTTGGGCTACGAGCGTTTGAAAGCGCAATTTCCGCATTTGGAATACCATCCAAGAAGTGTAAAAAAATCATTGTTCAGTTACCCTTTGACTTACATGGGCTTTAGCGGTTATTTGAATCCACTAACGAATGAAGCGCAGGTTGATGGATTGATTCCTTCGTTTAAATTTCCCACTACCACAACCCATGAAATTGCCCACCAATTAGGCTATGCTGCCGAAAACGAGGCCAATTTTATCGGTTGCTTGGCAGCTATTAACCACGATAACATCCATTTTAAATATGCTGGCTATACGTTTGGACTGCGCTTTTGTTTGAACGAAATTTACCGTCGGGACCAGGCGCTTTACGAAACCATGGTTGAAACCGTTAACCCCGGTATTTTAAAAAATTATAAAGAGGTTCGGGAGTTTTGGGATGCGCACCAAAATCCGGCCGAACCTTTTTTTAAGTTATTCTACGGTAATTTTCTTAAAGCCAACCAACAAAGCAAGGGTATGGAAAGTTACAATTATGTAGTTGCACTTTTGGTGAATTATTTCGAGGAAAATTCACTGTAATTAAATTACTTTTGTTTCATCTTTATGAAAGCAATAACAAGCACCAACAATAGTTTTATCAAACAACTGGTTCAATTAAAGGACAAGTCGCGCGAACGCAAAAAATCGGGCACATTTTTAATTGAAGGCATACGCGAAATTGAATTGGCCATTAAGGGTGGGTATGCATTGGAAAGCGTTTTGTTTTGCTCGGAGTTGTTTTTAACAGAACAATTGGATAAATTAATTAATCAGCCAAAGGATACCATTCAAATTTCAAAAGAAATCTATCAAAAATTGGCACACCGTGGCACTACCGAAGGTATTTTGGCCGTTGCAAAAAGCAAAAACCATTTGGTTGAAAATTTAGTTTTCAATACTGAAAACCCGTTGATTTTAGTGGCCGAAGCCCCCGAAAAACCCGGAAATATAGGAGCTTTGTTACGCACTGCCGATGCCGCAAAAGCCGATGCCGTAATTATTGCCAACCCCAAAACCGATTTGTACAACCCCAACATAATCCGTTCTAGTGTGGGCTGCGTTTTTACCACGCCCGTTGCCATGGGAACGACCGACGAAATTATTTTGTTTTTACAATCAAATCACATTAATATTTACTGTGCCGCTTTGCAAGCTTCGGTACATTATTATACGCAAGATTTCACAAAACCTACGGCTATTGTGGTGGGTACGGAGGCCACTGGACTAAGTGAAGCGTGGCGACAGCACTCAACCCAAAACATCATTATTCCTATGCAGGGCGAAATTGATTCGATGAATGTATCGGTTGCTGCAGGAATTCTTATTTTTGAGGCTAAAAGGCAACGCCAATTTTCATAAAAATTGGCGTTGAAAAAACAAAAGTCAATCTCTAAATTCCAAAACTTGGAATTTGTTATTTAAAATATTGGAATTTAATTCACTATGACCGCAAATACCCTATTTTATATTATTATAGCCATTATCATCATCAATTTTGTTGTTGATAAAATTTTGGATGCCCTGAACGCTAAGCATTTTAACGACGAATTGCCCAAAGAAGTAGCAGATGTTTACGACGAAGCCGAATACAAAAAATCGCAAAACTACAAAGCAACCAAATATCGATTCGGATTGATTACTTCGACATTTTCGGTGGTACTAACACTTGCATTTTTAATTTTTGACGGCTTTGAATGGGTGGACAATATCGCCCGAAGCTACAGCAACAATCCTATTATTGTAGCTTTGGCTTTCTTCGGAATCGTCATGATTGGCAGCGATATTTTAACCACTCCATTTTCGTATTACAGCACTTTTGTGATCGAAGAAAAATTCGGATTCAACAAAACCACCTTAAAAACCTTTGTGCTCGACAAACTAAAAGGTTGGTTGATGATGGCCATTATTGGTGGTGGCATTCTAGCAATTATTGTTTGGTTTTACCAAATTTCGGGCAACCAATTTTGGCTGTATGCCTGGGGCTTGATTACCATTTTTTCGGTGTTTATGAATATGTTTTATTCTAAATTGATTGTGCCGCTGTTCAATAAACAAACACCATTGGAAACAGGCACTTTACGCGATAAAATATCGGCATACGCCCAAACGGTTGGTTTTAAACTCGATAAGATTTTCGTGATAGATGGCTCGAAGCGCAGCACCAAAGCGAACGCTTATTTTTCTGGCTTTGGAAGCGAAAAACGGGTAACGCTTTATGATACGCTAATCAATGACTTGGACGACGAGGAAATCGTGGCGGTTTTGGCGCACGAAGTGGGACATTATAAAAAGAAACACATTATTTTCAATTTGGTGGTTTCTGTGTTTACCACGGGTTTGATGCTTTATGTGCTGTCGTTGTTTATTTCGAGTCCGTTGCTATCAAACGCATTGGGGGTTGAAATACCGAGTTTCCACATTGGTTTGGTGGCTTTTGGTATGCTTTACGCCCCTATTTCTGAAATTACCGGATTGATCATGAATTGGTTTTCCCGAAAATTTGAATATCAAGCCGACGATTATGCTAAAAACACATACAAAGCCGAGCCGCTGATTACTTCCTTAAAAAAATTATCGAAAAACAGTTTGAGCAATTTAACCCCGCACCCTGCTTACGTTTTTATGCACTATTCGCACCCTACTTTACTGCAACGGATTAAAAATTTGCGCAAAACATCATAACTTTATTTTTTTTCTGTCTTATACCATTTACCACTAGAATTTACCGTAATAAAACGCCCTTTTTCCCTTTCTATT
>CAZZDI010000198.1:0-4979 GCA_964653155.1 uncultured Flavobacteriaceae bacterium
CATGCTTCATTAGGAATTCAAATTGATGATGTAAATATTTTGGTCGATCCATTTATATCGCCAAACGAAAAGGCTTCGCATATTGATATTGACACTCTGGAAGCCGATTATATTTTGGTCACCCATGCCCACCAAGACCACATTGCCGATGTTGAGGCCATAGCCAAACGCACCAAGGCGGTAGTAATTTCAAATTTTGAAATCGTTGGCCATTTTGAAAAGTTGGGCATTGAAGGCCATCCGATGAACCATGGCGGAACATGGGATTTTGAATTCGGAACGATTAAATACGTTAACGCCATCCACACGTCCTCCTTTCCCGATGGAAGCTATGGCGGGCAGCCCGGCGGTTTCGTTTTAGAAGGCGAACATAAAAACATTTATATCGCTGGCGATACGGCATTGACTTTCGATATGAAATTAATCCCCATGCAAACCCAACTCGATTTGGCCATTTTGCCCATTGGCGATAATTTTACCATGGGCGTTGATGATGCCATTCTGGCGAGCGATTTTGTGGAATGCAACAAAGTTTTGGGCTATCATTACGATACCTTTGGATATATTGAAATTGACCACGAAGATGCCAAACGAAAGTTTTTCGAGAAGGACAAAGATTTAATGCTTCTTGAAATTGGAGAACATATAGAATTGTAAATGCTGAACGCTTCATATAAACCTTATTCCCTAAATTTTAAAACACCCGGCGGGACTTCGCGCGGGGTGTTGAAAACCAAAGACACGTATTTTTTAACTATAAACGCCGGAGAAAAAAAAGGCATTGGCGAATGCGCTTTGTTCAAAGGGCTTTCGGCAGATGATGTGCCCCATTATGAAGAAAAATTGAAATGGGTGTGCCAAAACATTCATTTAGGTTTGGAGGTGCTTTTAGGGTCTTTAACTGAATTTCCGAGTATTCAATTTGGATTGGAAACGGCATTCAAATCTTTGGAAAGTCAAAATGCTTTTGAATTATTCCCGTCCGATTTTACAAAAAATGAAGCTGCAATTCCCATTAACGGTTTAATTTGGATGGGCAGCGAAACCTTTATGAAACAACAAATAAAGGAAAAAATCGAAGCGGGTTTCAGTTGCATAAAAATGAAAATTGGCGCCATCGATTTTCAAACGGAATTGGGTTTGCTGAAATCCATCCGTAATGAATTCAGCTCAAAAGACATCGAACTTCGGGTAGATGCCAACGGCGCGTTTTCACCTGAAAATGCTTTAGAGAAATTAAAAAGACTTTCAGAATTCGATTTACATTCCATAGAACAACCTATTAAACAAGGGCAGTTTGAAGCCATGGCACAACTATGCAAAACCACGCCGTTGCCCATTGCGCTCGATGAGGAGCTCATAGGTGTTTTTTCAGAAACGGAAAAACAAAAAATGCTGCAAACTATAAATCCGCAATACATTATTTTAAAACCCAGTTTGGTTGGTGGTTTCCGCGGAAGCGATACTTGGATTCAATTGGCCGAAAAGCAAAACATGGGTTGGTGGATTACCAGCGCTCTGGAAAGCAATATTGGGTTGAATGCCATAGCGCAATACACATTTACAAAGCAGAACGTTATGCCACAAGGTTTGGGTACGGGCGGGTTGTTTACCAATAATTTTGAGAGTCCGTTGCAAGTAAAAAAGGGTACATTGCAGTATGCAAAAGGCAAAAACTGGAACTTAACATTTTTAAAAGAACAACTATGTATATAGCTCAGGCATTTAAGGGATTGTACGATTGGTGGCGCTACGTTTTGGGCGTGGTGATTATTTTTGCGGCTTGGCAATTTATAGGTATGGTGCCCTTGGGAATAGCTATTGTGGTTAAATTGTTTGGAACAAACTTGGAGCAAATCCCAACCGATATTCCGCAGATGATTGAATTGTTGGGCAGCAATTTGTTCCTGTTTTTAATGCTCATTTCCTTTGCTTTTGGGTTGGTGGGCGTGTTTGTTTCGGCGAAAGCTTTGCATAAACAATCCGTGAAAAACCTAACTACGGCAAGAGATAAAATAGATTGGAAACGGTTTTGGTTTATCTTTTTCCTTTGGGGCATTGTGTCCAGCGGTTTTGTGTTGTTGGATTATGCACTAAAACCCGAAGATTACCAATTCAATTTTCAGTTGCAACCGTTTTTAATATTGGCGGTAATTGCCATTTTGCTCATTCCGTTGCAAACCAGTTTCGAAGAATATTTTTTTCGGGGGTATTTAATGCAGGGGCTTGGTGTCATTTTCAAAAACAAATGGATGCCATTATTGGTCACTTCAATAGGCTTCGGCTTGATGCACTTGGCCAATCCCGAGGTAGAAAAACTGGGTTACATTATTATGGTGTACTACATCGGCACGGGGTTGTTTTTAGGAATCATCACATTGATGGATGATGGGCTGGAACTGGCCTTGGGTTTTCATGCGGCCAATAATTTGTTCACCGCATTGTTGGTTACGGCCGATTGGACGGCGTTTCAAACGCATTCCATTTTAAAAGACCTCTCCGATCCTTCCGAAATGGCCATGGCCGAAATTTTCGTGCCCGTATTAGTCGTTTTCCCTATTTTGATATTCATTCTTTCGAAACTATATAAATGGAATAATTGGAAAGAAAAATTAATAGGAACTGTTGTTGAACCGCCCAAAGAAAATAAAATTATAGAATAATATGATACCGCATTACACCAACGTACATTTAAAATTTAAATTGGATGGCCTAAGTTACAAGTACGACGAACTTATGGAAGTGGCCTATAGTTATGTAAAAGAGGGCTTGCCCTACCAGCAGGATTTAGGGAATTTTTTACTGGATTGGCTCGATCAGCACGACCATGTTGTAGTAAAAACATCGGGTTCTACCGGAAAGCCAAAAAAGATTAAGATTAAGAAGCAGGCCATGATCAACTCGGCCATTGCAACGGGCGATTTTTTCAATCTACAACCGGGCGATAAGGTGCTTAATTGTTTACCGTCCAACTTTATTGCAGGTAAAATGATGATTGTTCGGGCCATTATGTTGGGCTTGGAACTCGATATGACCGAGCCAGCCGCTTTACCTTTAATTGACTACGAAAAGGATTATGATTTCTGCGCCTTTACGCCCATGCAGTTAAAAAACTTTGCCAAGTATTTGCAAAACATAAAAATTGCCATTGTTGGCGGTGGTATGGTGTCAAAACCCATTGTGGAATTGGTAAAGGACAAAAAACCGTTGGTTTACGAAACTTACGGAATGACCGAAACCGTGTCGCATATCGCCGTAAAAAAATTGAATAATTTCAAAGAAGGCGAATCGCTGGAAACCTCATATTTCAACACTTTGCCCGATATTACCGTTTCAACCGACGACAGAAGCTGTTTGGTGATTGAAGCGCCGCATCTTTCCGAAGAAAAAATCGTAACCAACGATATTGTGAAAATCCACTCCAACACTTGTTTTGAGTGGTTGGGCAGGTTTGATAACGTAATTAATTCCGGAGGGATAAAATTATTTCCAGAGCAAATTGAAAGGAAATTGCAAAGTAAAATAAAGGGCGAATTTTTTATAGCTTCAAGGCCAGACGACACTTTAGGTGAAAAACTGGTTTTGGTTTTAGAGGCCAAAGAAAATAATCTAGACCCCGCTATTTTTGAAGTGTTGGATAAATACGAAAAACCAAAAGAGGTGTTCACCGTACCAAAATTTAAAGAAACATCGTCAGGTAAAATACACCGCGAAAAAACATTGGAATTGTTAAATTTATAGATTTGCAGTAACGTTTCGGCTATTTTTGCAACCTACTTAAAAATGTAAGCTATGAACTTTTTAAAACGTGTGCTATCCACCGTAGTGGGGATAGTGGTGTTTCTTGCTATTTGCTTTTTCGGATTGATTGTTTTGGGAGCTCTTTTTGGTGCCGACCCCAATGAAACCGTAAACCTAAAACCCAATTCGGTGCTCGAATTGAGGCTCGATTTCCCTATAAAGGATTATGCCGGAAAAATTGAATTTGAAGAATACCCCATTTTAAATGAAGATGAAAAAGATGGCTTGTTCAATCTCATTGATGCTATAAATTACGCGGCTACCGATGAAAAGATAAAAGGCATTTCCATCGACAATAATTTTATCGATGCGGGGATTTCTCAAACCAAAGCGCTCCGCGGGGCATTGCTCAAATTCAAGGAATCTGGGAAATTTATCGTTTCCTATTCCGATATTTATTCCCAAAAAGACTACTATTTAAGTTCGGTTGCCGATACCATTTACATCAATCCGGTTGGAATAATGGAGTTTAAAGGGCTGTATTCCGAGCGTTTGTATTTCAAGGATTTTCAGGAAAAAACAGGCTTTAAAATGGAAGTGGTTCGTTTGGGCAAATATAAAAGTGCTGTCGAGCCGTTTTTGGATAACGAAATGAGCGACAATAACCGCGAGCAGATTTCGGCATATTTGAATTCCCTTTGGAACGAAATGAAAAGCGATATTTCGGCAAGTAGGGGCATTTCCGAAAAACGCCTGGATACCATTGCCGATAGTTTGCTGGCCAGAAATCCGCAAATGGCCAAAGATGTTAAATTAGTAGATAAAGTTGGTTATTACGATGAATACATGAATGGTATTAAAAACGCTATCGGCATCAGCATTGATACCGAATTACAAACCGTTACACTTCGCGATTACGCCCGCTACGCAGCCAATAAAGTGAATAAATACAACAAGAATAAAATAGCTGTTATTTATGCCGAAGGCGATATTATTTACGGCGAAGGTGACGAAAATGCCATTGGGCAGGGTACCATGGGCAAATCGTTGGTTGAAGCTCGAGAAGACGATAATGTGAAAGCTGTCGTGCTACGTATCAATTCACCTGGTGGCAGCGCATTGGCCAGCGAACTGATTTGGCGCGAAATAGCACTGACCAAACAAGTGAAACCGGTTATTGTCTCCATGGGCGATTTTGCCGCTTCCGGTGGCTATTATATGGCTTGCAATGCCAACCA
>CAZZDI010000199.1:0-4978 GCA_964653155.1 uncultured Flavobacteriaceae bacterium
GAGCAGCTGATTTGTAATCAGCAGGTCGTGGGTTCGAGTCCCTCTGGAGGCTCTTCAAAAAAAATGCCTTTCAAATTTTGAAAGGCATTTTTTTTATCATTTTACAAACTGAACAGAAGCTTATTTGTTTTCAGCCTCTTGTTCCTTAATGTCTTTGATAAACTTATCCAATTCTTGTCCGTATTTTGAAGATTTTACCTTTGGAGTCAACGATTTGTTAATGGTATCCAACAAGCTCAAATTGGCATTGTAAATTTCAGATAATGCTAAATAAGGCGCCACTTCACTGTCCTTATGGTTTATGGCAAAATTTACGGTGTACAAATATTTACGTTTTGTTATGCTTTTCGATTCCTTTTCTATAGAATCTATTTTTGCAGTGTCACCAGCTTTTTCTGCTTCAAAGGCTTCCTTGATTAAATCCAACCTTCGGTTATTGATCTTTGTTAAGGTTTGTCTGTATTCCTCAAATACCTTTTGCTGTTCAGAACCGTTTATTTCAGCATCAAAAACAAAGTTTTTTAAAGTGGTATTAATTTCGGTTACACCTTTATCGGCGAAAAAAGCAATCCTATCTTCAAGTGCACTGTTTTTATCTAAATAGAGAAAGAATACTTCGGGGCTTTCAATACCGGTTTGCAACTCAAAAGAAGCATGGCCATTTACTACCATGGAATCAACGGTAGTTAAAACTGTGTCTTTCGCTTTTTTAAGGTAAACAACCCCTTTTTTTAATCCTTTAATATGCCCTTTTACAATTAAGTTATCTTCATTTTTGCCACAAGCCAGCATGCAAAGGGCTATACACAACACCGAAATTTTTTTCATGGTTAGGTTTATTTTTTAAAGAAAGCAAATATCTTATAATTATATTTTAAATACTAATAGCAGTACATTAATTTAGAATGTTAAAAAAACTATAAAATGTGTTTTTGAGGTGTTTTGGCACAAGTATTGCTTTGTGGTAAGCAGATACATTCTTAAACCGAGTTTATTGAGTGGTTACTTTAAACTTAAAGATTGTATTTCATATTTTGGTTGGTTAGTTAGTAAAGAAGCACCCTTTTTTGGGTGCTTTTTTAGTTAGAGGGATTAAGGATCTTGTGTGCTAAAAAGTATTTTAAACAGTGTATTTCGTCGATAAAAAATATTATTTCAGCATTAAATGTTAAAATTTTATGCGTTTTGTCGATTTAATATGTTTTTCATCGTTTAAAAAGTTTTAATAGTTATATATTTGGAGTGTACTAAATAACACACTTTTTAGTTCAATGGATTAATTAATTAATATTTGCATTATGTTGTTGATAAGGAGACCCCAAATCTAGCATCATAATATAAAAAGCAAATTGGAAGAGCCGGGTTTGAGGGAACCCGGTTTTTTTTATGCAATAATTCTAAAGGTTAAATTAATCCGTTTTCCTACTTCTTTTTTGGTTTTAGATATTTGGTGCAACCAGTGGTGCTGTGTTTCGCCTTTCATGAGTAATAAACTACCGTGCTTTAAATTGAGCTTCGCTTTTTGGGTTTTGTCTTTTCTGTGTTTTAAATGGAAAGCCCGTTCAGCACCAAAAGAAATGGAAGCTATAACAGGATTTTTGCCCAATTCCTTTTCGTTATCGGCATGCCAACCGTTACTGTCCCGTCCGTTGCGGTATAAATTGGCCAAACAGCTTGTGAAAGTTATGTTCAATTCATTTTGAAGGATTTGTTTGATGCGCAGCAATTCCTCTGAAAACGGAGTGGCATTCATTTTAATATTGCTATAGCTGTAGCTTTTGTTGTTGTTCGCATAAAAAGCGGTAAGCCTGGGCTGCGGATGGGTTTTTCCGAAAACGGTTATAAAATCTTGTTGCCAATCGATGGTTTTTAAAAGGATTTGGAAAAAAGAATCAGCTTCATTCGTGTCAAAAAAACGTGGATAATACACCACATCGGCATCCTTTAAGTTCAAATTAACTTCAGAAGCTAAACGCATTGTTTTTTATTTTCTAAATTAGCATAATTCAAATTGATAATGAAATACGTAGTACGGATTGTTTTTCTATTTTGGTCGGTATGTTCGCTGGCCCAATTGCCAAAGGGTTTTGTTTATGTGAGTGATTCCATACCTGATATGGAAGTGGAATTGCGCTATTTCGGCTCCAATAATTTCGTTGGAAAACCAATTGAAGGTTACAATACTAACAGATTAATTTTAACTGCCGAAGCCACAAAAGCACTCAAAAAGGTACACGAAGAATTGTTGATGAAAAACCTCTGTTTAAAAGTGTACGATGGTTACCGACCGCAACAAGCCGTAAACCATTTTATAAAATGGGCGCGCGATTGGAACGATACCATTAACAAGCAACAATTTTACCCCGATGTTAAAAAACGGAATTTATTCAAAGCCGGTTACATCGCTTCAAGGTCGGGACACAGTAAAGGTAGCACGGTCGATTTAACCATAATTGATGGCAACACGGGAAAAGAGTTGGATATGGGCAGTCCGTATGATTTTTTTGGAAACGAATCGTGGGTAGCTTACGAGGGGTTGACCGAAAAGCAAAAAGCCAATAGGCAATTGCTTAAATCCATCATGTTGAAGCACGGTTTTAGAAACTACCCAAAAGAGTGGTGGCATTTTACATTGCGTTGGGAACCTTTTCCTGATACTTTTTTTGATTTTCCTGTTGAATAGCGTTTCAGTATGCAGCCTCCGGTGAGCAGTCTTCAGTCTCCAAACTTATCAATACCAGCGTTTCTTTTTCTTTTTTGAGGCCGTACTTTTTCGACCTTTTTTATGTTTGCTACCTGTTTTTTTCGATTTGTGGATTATGGGTTTGGCTTTCGGGTCTAACGGATAAGGATGGTTTTGTTCCACAGCGATATCACGTTCAATAAGCTGCTGGATGGTTTTTACATAATTCTTTTCATCTGCCGAACAAAAAGAATGTGACATGCCTGTTTTCCCGGCGCGAGCGGTACGGCCAATGCGGTGTACGTAGGTTTCGGGAATATTGGGTAAATCGAAATTGATAACCGCATCCAATCCGTCAATATCAATGCCTCGGGCCGCCACATCGGTAGCGATTAAAATATTCACTTCGGCATTTTTAAAACGGTTTAGGGCGTCTTGCCGAGCCGACTGGCTTTTATCCCCATGAATGCTGTCCACTTTGTAACCATTTTTAATCAGCGTTTTTTCCAGCTTATCCACACCAAATTTGGTGCGCCTAAAAATAATGATGTTGCCTTTTATGGTATTCCGAAGCAAATGCAAACACAGTTCTATTTTATTCCGTTTTGGAACATAATAGAGTAGTTGCTCCACGTTTTTTGAGGTAGATGAATTTTGTTCCACCTCAATGCGTTCGGGATTTTTCAAAATGGTATTCGCCAAAAATTCTACCTTATGCGGTATCGTGGCCGAAAACAACAAGGTTTGTTTTTCTCTGGTGCAAAGACGCTCAATTTTTCTAACATCGTCAATAAAACCCATATCGAGCATCAGGTCGGCTTCATCCAAAACCAAAATTTCAACAAAGTCGAGATTTACCACATCTTGTTTATGCAAATCGAGCAGACGACCCGGTGTGGCAATTAAAATATCGACGCCTTTTTTTAAAACGTCCTTTTGCGGTTCAATAGAAGCACCGCCAAAAACCACAGTAGTTCTTAAATTGGTGTACGTACTGTAGGTTTTAAAATTGTTTTCAATTTGTATGGCCAATTCGCGGGTAGGGCTTACTATCAGTGCCTTTATTTTTTTTCCGCCTTTTTCGCTATCCTGTTGGTTGAACAGCAATTGTAAAATAGGCAGGGCAAACGCCGCCGTTTTTCCCGTGCCCGTTTGTGCAGAAACCACCAAGTCTTTTTGATCTAAAACCAGCGGAATGGTTTTTTCCTGAACTTTGGTGGGGTTATCATAGCCTGCTTCGGCCACGGCCCGCAATAGCGATTTGTTTAATTGAAGGTCTTTAAACGACATTTAAAAGTGATTTCCGGCAAAGGTACGGCAATTTTAGGCACGGATGGGTTTTACTTTCATGGCGTTCCATTCGCCATCTACCATAATTTGTTTGGTGGGTTTTAAACGGTAGTCGCCCAAAAAGTCCCAATCGTATTCTTCGTGCAGACTCGAAATTTCGCCTTTGGTGGTTTCATTGGGATAAAACACCCAAATGGTAGAACCTTTCATTAGTCTTGGAAATAAGGTGAGCATTTGGTTAATGAATTCCTCTTTGGTGTTGGAAAACACAATGGCGCATTGCACACATGAAGTGATGACCAAAGATTCGGCATGCTCGATATCTTGAAAAACGGACGAAAAATTATCGGGTACATTCAAAATGTACAGATCGTCGCACTTTTTTAGTTTTAATTTGTCTAGTAGTGTTCGCATAACCTAAATATACAAAAAAAATGATTTTAAAATGACGAAAGTATTATTTGGAATTGAAAAATATTAGTCCATAAATTGTATGAATTGTTGCCGTTTATATTCGGGAAGTGCATGGTTGTTAACAGCGAGTTCCAGAAGTTTTTGGTCTTTTTCTTTTGAAAAAATCAATTGGAAAAGTTGTGCGGTAGTTAGGCTGTTTTTGTTGTGTTCGATGCGTTCTAATTGGTCGCCCGATTTTACAAAACCTTCTTCTAAAACCCGAACGTATGTGCCCGGGAAACCGTGCTCGATAAACTGTTTTAAAACGTGCTGGGTTCCGAATTTTATTCCGAATTTATAGCAGGGCTCTCGTGGTTGGGTAATTTGTACCACGGCATCGCCTACTTTGTAAATATCGCCCACATAAATTTGTGATTCGTCCAGACCGTTTACGGTGAGGTTTTCACCAAGCATGCCCCAATTCCAATCGAGGTTGGGGTATAGGTTTTGCCAATAAGCATAGTGGTTTTCTGAAAACAGGTAACAGGCCTTGAACTCACCACCGTGGTGTTTTCTATCAATTACCGTGTCGTGTTTTACATCGGTTTTTCC
>CAZZDI010000200.1:0-4934 GCA_964653155.1 uncultured Flavobacteriaceae bacterium
TTTTGGTTTTCCGAAGGCAGTACCGAACAGGTAGCGTAAACCAGTTTTCCGCCGGGTTTTACGATTTTAGAGTATTGTTGCAGCACCTCTTGTTGGGTTACACGAATGCGGTCTAAAAACTCGGGTTCCAATTTCCATTTGGCGTCGGGGTTGCGACGCAACACACCCAAACCAGAACACGGGGCATCAATTAAAACGCGGTCGGCTTTGCTGTGCAGTTTCTTTATGGGTTTGGTAGAGTCGATTACACGCATATCGAAGTTGTGAACCCCATTACGCTTAGCACGAATTTTAAGCTTTTTAAGTTTGCTTTCGTAAATATCCATGGCAATAACCTGCCCCTTATTTTGCATTAAAGCCGCTAAATGCAGGGTTTTTCCGCCGGCACCGGCACAAGTATCCACTACTTTCATTCCGGGTTTTACATCCAGAAAATCGGCCACCAATTGCGAGGAGGCATCCTGCACTTCAAAAAGTCCGTTTTTAAAAGCATCGGTAACAAAAACATTGGCGCGTTCCTTTAGTTTTAGTGCCGACGGGTAGCCTTTTACAAATTCGGTTTCAATAGTATTTTCGTCAAACAGAATACTTTGCAGTTTCTCTTTGGTCGTTTTTAAGGTGTTTACTCGCAAAATCACATCGGCCTGCTCGTTTTGCATGGCAATTTCTTTGGTCCACACGGTGTCGCCCAATTCTTTTTCGCCTACTTCATCAATCCAATCGGGAATAGACTCACGGAATTTTCTAATTTTAGAAAGCTCATCAAAACGGCCTTTTATTTTTCGGGTTGGGGTATTTTCAAAATACTTCCAATCGGGTAATTTTATGCCCTTAAGGGTTGCCCAAACGGCAAATAGGCGCCACAGGTTATCGCGATCAAACGGTGCTTTTACTTCGGCAATTTCGGCGTAAAGACGTTTCCAACGGACAATATCATAAGTGGTTTCGGCCACAAAAGCACGGTCGCGAGCACCCCAACGTTTATCGCGTTTCAATAATTGTTGAATCACTTTATCGGCATATTGACCTTCGTTAAAAATTTGCGTTAATCCGTCAATAACCGCAAAGCATAAATTTCTGTGTAATCGCATGGTTTTAGTAATCAGTTTTCAGTCGCGGTAAGCAGTCTTACCATTAAGACTGAAATTTAAGCAGGCAAAGTTACGTTAATTGCCACGAATTTGCGAATGTTTTATTAATTAGATGAATAGGCTTATCTTTCCCGAAAATTAGTATTATGAAACCATTTTTTGTTGGGCTGTTCGCCTTGTTGTTTTGTGTTTCCTGTGGGAAGAAGAACAATTTTATTCCCCGAAATTTTAATACGGTTGAGGTTGAAACGGTGCTTCAAGATTCTGCCTTAAGTATTCGCGCCATTGAAATTTTGGATGCCAATAGTTTAGCATTTGCTGCAAATAAAAATACTTATGGGTTGCACAATACAGGCACGAACAAATGGCTTATATCGCAACAGGAACATGATTCGTTGGACATTGAATTTAGGGCAGTGGCCAATAACCAAAACGATTTTTTTATGCTTAGTGCAGCCAACCCGGCCCTGTTGTTTAAAACAGGAGAACATGGTGCTATGGAATTGGTTTACAATGAAAGCCACGATAAGGTTTTTTATGATTCCATGGATTTTTGGAACGAAAGGGAAGGCATTGCCATTGGCGATTCTACCGACGGGTGTTTGAGCGTTATCGTTACCCGTGATAGCGGAAACACTTGGACAAAACTAACTTGCGACCAATTGCCAGAAGGCACAGAAAACGAAGGCGCATTTGCCGCCAGCGATACCAACATCGCCATTGTGGGTAATCATACTTGGGTGGCTACTACGGCTGGGCGTGTATATTACTCGCCCGACAAGGCCAAAACTTGGCAGGTTTTCGATACGCCAATCGTTAAGGAAAAAGATACCGAAGGCATTTATTCCATCGATTTTTATGATGAACTGAACGGTTTTGCCATTGGTGGCGATTATACCAATCCGGATGCGAATTCTGCCAACAAAATGAAAACTACCGATGGCGGAAAAACATGGCAATTGGTAGCGCAAAACCAAAATCCGGGTTACCGAAGTTGTGTGCAATACATTCCGAACGGAAACGGAAAGGAATTGGTGGCCATTGGTTTTAAAGGTGTCGATTTTAGCAACGATGCCGGCAAAACTTGGAAACACTTAAGCGACGAGGGCTTTTACACCGTTAGGTTTTTAAACGACAGTGTGGCGTATGCTGCTGGCGTGGGGCGCATTTCAAAATTAACGTTTAGGGAATAAAAAAAGAACCTTTTATTGGTCCTTTTCTTTTTCCATGCGGTGTTTTAATTTTTTATCGACGTAGCGGTCAAACAATCGTTTTTTAAAATCCTCTTCGGCCATTTTCAGCAAAATGATTTTTTTACTGGAAAGTATGGGCTGTAACTGTTTAATCAGTTTGGCTTCCTCGGCGTGCAATTGGCCTTCGTACTTGGTTAAATCGGCAAGAAGTTGTTTCGATTTAGCTTCGCTGAGCGCATCGCGGTTTTCTTTTATTTCGCGGTGTAATCCTCTAATTTTTTCATGTTTTAATTTAGAGATGGTTTCATCATAGGCATTATAGATGGGCCAAAATTTTTCGGCCTCATCGGCAGTTAAATTTACGCGTTCTGAGATAAAAGGGATTTTCAGTTTTTTAAATTTATCGTGGCGTTGCGAAAACGCATTGATAGAAATAAAGAGGATGAGTATGGGGAGCATTTTCTTTTTCATGTTCTTGTATTATTCTAACATTATGTCTTCAAGGTTAACATCGTTTAAAATGTAATCTTCAAATGATTGGTCGTCTATGGTCACTTCAGAGAAATTATCGACATAAAAATCGTCTTCCGTTAAGGAAGAATTGATTTCGTAGCTGCCAATATCTTCTTCTAAAATATAGTTTTCAACGGTTTCGGTGTCTAAAGAATCGAAAGTTGTGGGTTTGGTTTTTAAAATGGATAAATTAAAAAGCAACAGAATTGCTGCTGCAATGCTCGACACATACACTAAAGTTCTTTTACTTAAAAGCGGAATAACTTTGGGCTCTTTTTCAGTTACTTTATTGAGAATGGCGTCTTCCAGTCCGTCTAAATAATCTTTGGGCATAACAAAACCAGAGCTGTTAACATTTGCTTTGAGTTTGGCTTCAGTAAACAGTCTGTCCTCTAAAGTGTCAAAGTAGTTGTCGGGAGCTTTAAATCCGGTATTTTTGATGTTATGTAACTTGTTGTCTTTCATTCTATTTATAAGACTGTTGTTTTTTATAAAGGTTTAATTGTTAGTTAAATAGTCTTCAATTTTTTTTACGGCGATGTGGTACGAGGCTTTTAATGCGCCTTCGCTGGTTTCTAATATTTTCGAAATTTCTTTGTATTTCAAATCCTGAAAATATTTCATATTGAATACCAATTGCTGTTTTTCGGGCAATGTGGCAATGGCTTTTTGCAATTTCAATTGGATATCCGAGCCTTCAAAATACACATCGGATGTTAAATTATTTATAGCCTGTTGCTGAACTTCTTCGCTACTGGTTTGTAACCGCTTGGCGTTTTTGTTTATGAACGTAATCGACTCATTGGTAGCGATGCGGTACATCCACGAAAACAGTTTGCTGTCTCCCTTAAAAGTATGAATATTTTTATAAACTTTTATAAATGTGTTTTGAAGTACATCGTCAGTATCGTCGTGCGATTTCACAATATTTCTGATGTGCCAATACAACCGTTCTTTGTAGAGCGAAATTAATGCCCTGAAAGCTTCGTCTTTATCCTTGTCGGATTTTAATTGTTCTAACAGTTGTGCTTCCTCTATCACAAAAATAGTTTGGTTTTAGACTGATAAAAATACTAAAAGTTTAAATGACATTTTCTTTGAAATTAAACGCATTGAAAATCAGTGTGTTGTAAATAAAAATATCGATAAAGTGTATTTAAAACTCGATTAAATGTATTTTTTCTTGTAAGATAAATATTTGTGACATATATTTGTGCCAGAAACCTACTTATAAATGTTGGATTGCCCCAAATCTAGCAAAAACAAAAAAAGGATAGCCGCCCCCAAATCGCTATCCTTTTTTCTTTTGTAAAAATTTTTGTATTCGAAAGCTTTATTCAAAGCTTTGCATTTCCACCAGCTTTTGGTAAACACCTTTTTGTTCAATAAGTGCATTGTGTTTGCCCTGTTCTACTATTTCGCCTTTGTTGAGCACCACAATGTCATCGGCGTTTTGGATGGTTGACAAACGGTGGGCAATAACGATGGACGTCCTGTTTTTCATCATATTTTCCAGTGCTACCTGCACCAAGCGTTCGCTTTCGGTATCGAGAGCTGATGTGGCTTCATCTAAAATCATAATCGGCGGACTTTTAAGTACGGCACGTGCAATGCTCAGGCGTTGTTTTTGCCCTCCGGAAAGTTTGTTCCCTGCATCACCAATATTGGTGTCGATGCCATGGGGCAGTTCTTTTACAAATTCCCAAGCATTGGCCACTTTTAAGGCTTCAACAACCGCTTCGTCCGTGGCGTTTTCGTTCCCCAATTTAAGGTTGTTTTTTATGGTGTCGTTAAACAGAATGGCGTCTTGGGTGACGATGCCCAGTTGTTTGCGTAATGAACTGGTCGTAATATTGTTGATGTTGATTCCGTCAATTAAAATTTCGCCTTTATTGACATGGTAAAAACGGGTAATTAAATTGGCAATGGTCGATTTTCCACTGCCCGATTGCCCCACCAGTGCCACGGTTTTTCCCTTGGGGATGGTTAACGAGAAATTCTTTAGAACATAGTCGTCTTGGTACTTAAACGAAATGTTTTTGAATTCAATTTCAGATTCGAAATCTGTTTTAACAATAGCATTGGTTTTATCACGCAACGGATTTGGGGTATCGATAATTTCCTGGATGCGCTCGGC
>CAZZDI010000201.1:0-4883 GCA_964653155.1 uncultured Flavobacteriaceae bacterium
AAAGCATAGTTTAAGGCTTCCTGCTTGTTGCTACGCAAACCAAAATCGAAACCAACACCAATCACTTTCCAAAGGGTATAGCTAAATGAGTTGGTCCATGTAAAGTTCGACAGGTCGCCCGACTTGTAGCTTTGGAAGGTCGAGAAATTGGTTTTAAAGTTAACGGCACCAATTTGGCGGGTATAATCGGCCACGATTTTAGCACCCAACGACGAATCGAAAACGGCATCGTTATCGGCAAAAACAATGTTGTAGTTTAACGGGTGGATTACCACGATAAGGTTTTCAATGGGCGTCCAAGTGGCACCGATACCAAGATCTAAATAGCCAGGATCGTTAAAGTTGTTCAAAAGGGTGGTGCGGTATTCCATTAATCCTGAAGCGGCTAAGCTTTTGGTGATATTTCTACCGTAAAGTGACGATAGGTTGAATACATCGGTAGTGGGCTCAAAGCTATCGTCGGCGTCGGTACCATTGTCTTTGTCGTCTAGTTTTACCCAACTCAGGTTTGTAGTCAATGCGTTTCTCCAGAAAAACTTGTCTTCAATTAAATTGGCATAAGCATTTAAAGTAAAGCCAATGTTTCCTGAATTATTATTAGGCTTGTCTTGGGCGTACCAATTGTTAAAACTGGATAAACTTCCGCCAATGGTACCAAAAGCACCGGTTCTCCAACCTGGGAGCGCATCGATTTTGGCTTGGATGGCGTTAGCTTCTTTTTGTGCCGCATCGGCCTCGGCTTGCTTTTCGGCTTTTTGTGCTTGTAATTCTTCCTTGGTTTGGGCGCTGGCCGAAATCATTCCAATAAAACATACAAATAATAATAACGTTCTTTTCATTTTCATAATTAGTGTTTAAGGTTTAAATGAATTTAATGGTGGTAGGGGTTTAGACTCGTTTATAAAGGATAAGTCACCATACAAAGGGGTTATTTCCTTTTATACAAAGGAACAGACGAACAGGCCTCGCCGTACATAATCGATTTGGCCACAAGTTTTAATTTATTGGCCAGCATGATATAAGCGTTTTCGGGAACGGGCTTTTTGGAACAACCTTTTATGATAAGCGGTTTGCCCTCAAATTCTGAAACGTCTAAATTTTGGATAATATCTTGGTAAATGGAAGTTTCCAACTGCTCAAGATTGCCAATAACCACTTTGTTGGCAAAAGGTTCCAACTGAATGCTGATGAGCATGTATGCCCACCCCGGAATAATGGCATCGGTACTGCAAGTAAGAGCCACATAACTGTTTTGGTACTGCGACCAGTCGTGCTCGCTCACATGATTTCTAAAATCTTTTTCACGAAGCACAAAACCTTCAAAAAGCCAATCTTTTACATCAAACAGCACACGTTGCCCTTTGGGGTAGTAATCCTCAAGGTTTACTGTCATCAGTTTACTGTTTGCTACACGATTTATAATTTCTTCTGCCATGATGCAAATTTAATTAAAGTTTATAAATTGACATGTTTTCTGCCCAATGGTTTATCAATATACGGGCAAATGATTATTGATAGCCTTCGGCTTGTAAAGAAAATAATTGGGCATATAGATTTTGGTTTTGCATCAGCGTTTCGTGCGTGCCCAATTCCAATACTTTGCCGTTTTTTAAAACTAAAATCCTGTCGGCTTGCCTTACGGTGCTAAAACGATGCGAAATGATAATGCTGGTTTTTCCTTCGGTTAAACCAATAAAGCGTGTAAATACATCGTTTTCGGCCTTAGCATCGAGGGCAGAGGTAGGCTCGTCAAGAATCATAACCTCGGCATTTTTCATGTAGGCCCGTGCCAAAGCCACTTTTTGCCATTGCCCTCCAGATAGTTCCTGCCCATTGGCAAAACGCTTGCCCAGTTGCTGATTGTAGCCATGTTTTAGTTCGTTTACTACATTGTCTGCCAAACTTAATTGGGCGGCAGTTTCTATTTTATGTTGGTTGTTCAGCTCATCAATATTACCAATAGCAATATTTTCCTTTAGGGTGAATTCATATTTAAAGAAATCTTGAAAAATAACCCCGAAAAAAGCTTGGTATTCGGCTTTGTTAAATCGGTTAATGTTTATGCCATCAAGCAATATTTCGCCCGATGTAGGTTCGTAAAATCGTAAAAGTAGTTTGGTGAGCGTGGTTTTTCCGGCACCGTTCTGGCCCACAAAAGCCATTTTTTCGCCCGCTTTTAGGGTGAAGGTGATGGATTTTAAAATTTCATGGTCGGAACCGGGATATGAAAAATGAACGTTTTTAAACTCAAAGCCATGTTTAATTTGTTTGGGCAACGGCAGGTCTTCTTTGGTTTTCGATAGGATTGAAATATCTATGAAATCGAAATAATCTTTAAGGTACAGGGCACTTTCTGAAATACGGGTGAATTTTGAAAAGAAATCTTGAAGATTCCTCATTAACCGGTTAAACGAGCCTGATAAAAAGGTTAATTCCCCAAGGGTTATTACGCCGGAAAGTACGCGGTAAATAATAAACACGTATGCGCCATAATAACTTAAAGCTCCCAAAACATTGAATAAAAAGCCCAATGCAGAGCGTTTTATAGCCAGTGTTTTGTTGAGTTTGTAATATTCTTCCGAAAGGTTTTTAAAACGTTCTACAATAAAATCGGTGAGGTCGAAAAGTTTTATTTCTTTGGCGGTTTTATCGTTAGCGCCAATAAAACGGAGATAGTCCAGTTCGCGGCGTTCGGCGGTCCAGCTTCTGGCCAATGAGTATTGTTGTTGGCTAAATCGTACTTCGTTAATAAACGACGGAATAATGCTCAATACCAACAAAATGATCAGGTAGGGCTCAAAATAAATTAAACCGGCAACCAAAGTAGCGATTGAAATGGTGCTCTGAACCTGCCCAAGTACGTTAGACATCAAGCCCACCCTGCCTGTGGTTTGCGTTCTGGCGCGTTCCAGCTTATCATAAAACTCCGAATCTTCCAATAAACTGATATTGATCTGATTGGTTTTTTTTATGATGGAAACCGAAGTGGCAATATTATACTCATCGCCCAACAAACCATCGGTAAGTGAAATGGCCCGACTTATTAAATCTGAAAGTAACACTAAGCCAAGCTCGATGGCAACGTAGGTCCAAAGTTGCGTGTAATCTGGCGTTTCAAGTGTGGTTTGGAGAATAATTTCATCAATAATCAACTTGCCCACCCATAATACAACAACAGGTAATAAAGCTCCTATAAGCCTGCAAAAAGCAGATGCCAAGAATAATTTTTTGTTGACCTGCCATATTTCTTTAAAGAAGCGTGGTAAGTAAACAAGGGCATTAAAAGACGATTTTATGTTGTGCTTTTTGCTACTGTCTTTTAATGATTTTGGTGTGCGTTTGGCCATTTAAAAAGTTGTATTAACCGGATGTGATTATAATTTAACCTGTTCTTATACATGAAGCGGCCTAGCACAAATAGCTTCTAAAGCCAGAATTTTTTAGCAAAAAACTATAGGAAATCTTCACGAATGGGGTTGAAGCTGTCAATTAACCGAACGTTTTCCGTTAAGGTTTGTACCGAATGGTTTAGGTTCGATTCAATTTTAAACACGTCGCCTTCGTTTAAAAGGTATTCGCGGTTTTCCACAAACAATTTTAACGAACCACTGGCCACATAAGTAATTTGCTCGTGTGGGTGGTTGTGCGGTGGATCGGGTTGCGCCATGGGCCCGTTGGTAAAATCGATTACCGTTACCATTAAATCATTTAAATGAACCACCTTGCGGTTTAAGTTGGGGTTTAAGGCTTCAAAACCTTCGTTGCTTTTTACTACTTCTTTAGGCATATTATTGTTTAGTTTGTTTTGAATTTAGACGGTCACTGAGCGGAGTTGAAGTGACCGTGTTTAAATAATAAATTCTTTTTAATTAAAGCATACCCAATTCCAGTTTGGCTTCTTCGCTCATCAATTCTTGTGTCCACGGCGGATCGAAAGTAATCTCCACTTCGGCACTGTTTACGGCGTCGAGCGACTTCACTTTTTCCTCCACTTCCAAAGGCAATGTTTCGGCCACGGGGCAGTTGGGCGTAGTCAGGGTCATTAATATTTTTACATCGTAATCTTCGTTAACAAATACATCGTAAATCAATCCGAGTTCATAAATGTCAACAGGAATTTCGGGATCGTAAATGGTTTTTAGCACGTTCACGATTTTTTCTCCCAATTCGGCGGTGTCTATGGTTGTTTCGCTCATAATTATATTTTTATAAAGCTATTTTAATTGTGTTTGGTATGCAATGGCATACATTTTTAACTGCTTCACCATGCTTACCAATCCGTTGGCGCGCGTTGGCGATAAATGCTCTTTTAAACCGATTTTGTCGATAAAACTGGTATCGGCATCAATAATATCTTTGGGCTTTTGGTTAGAGAACACACGAATTAAAATCGCGATAATACCCTTGGTGATGATGGCATCACTATCGGCGGTAAATTCTACTTTATCATCCTGCATTTCGGCGTGTACCCAAACTTTACTTTGGCAGCCTTTAATGATATTATTGTCAGTTTTATATTGGTCGTCAATAAGGGGTAATTCTTTCCCTAAATCAATCATATATTGGTAACGCTCTTCCCAGTCTTCAAACATGGAAAATTCGTCTATTATTTCATTTTGGATTTCTTCAATACTCACAATCAGTAAATTTTATGCTAAAATACAACAACAAAAGTTGCTATTCAATGTTTTTGCAAATTGATAACATTTCGAGTTTGCTTAAGAAGCAGAACTTGAGCATTATGGGATTTCTCGTCGCTCATTCTTCGCTCTGTCGAAATGACACAGGAGTCTAGTCTTACTGCCGAGCTAAGACAACATCATTTTCGCTTTCTTTACGCCTTCAACCATGGCATCAATTTCTTCTTTGGTGTTGTAAAAGGC
>CAZZDI010000202.1:0-4854 GCA_964653155.1 uncultured Flavobacteriaceae bacterium
GACCTTTGTCTTTGGACAAAGCGGTTACCATTATTGGCGAAGATTATCCTGAAATTGATGGTGAAAATAAACACGAAATTTTGTTCGTGCAACACGATGATGTAGTCATTAAAAACGTACTTTTTACCAATTCGGGCAGCTCAAGCTTTAAAGATATAGCCGCTTTGAAGATCAAAGATTCTAAAAATGTACGTATAGAAAGCTGTAGATTCGAGAACAATTTTTTTGGTATTCACACCATTAATTCTACGTACGTTTCATACATCAACAACAGGTTGATTTCAGGAAAAATCACAGGAAAACCATCAGCTAACGGAATCCATATCTGGAAGTCTAAATTTATGACTATTGAAGACAACATTATTCAAGGGCATAGAGATGCGGTTTATCTGGAATTTGTAGAAAGTTCAACCATTACCAACAATCAATGTATCGAAAATAAACGATACGGTCTGCACTTTATGTTCTCTCATGACAATGTATTCCGAAACAATATTTTCAAAAAAAACGATGCCGGTGTGGCTGTAATGTACAGCAAACGTGTTGAAATGATTGAAAATGTATTTACACAAAGTTGGGGCGGAGCTGCCTATGGTGTTTTACTTAAAGAAATTGACGATAGTAAAATTATTCGAAATGAATTCAGCGAAAACACAATGGCTATTTATGGCGATGGTGCCAACCGTATTGAAATTCGTGAAAATAAATTTTTAAGAAACGGCTGGGCTTTAAAAATTAATGCCAGCAGTAGTGATGCGGTGGTTGTTAATAACAACTTTTTGGGAAATACTTTTGATGTAGCTACGAACGGAAAATTAAAAGTAAAATCATTTAACGAAAATTATTGGGATAAATACGAAGGTTACGACCTTGACAAGGATGGTTTAGGCGATGTGCCTTATCATCCGTTAAGTTTGTTTTCTGTTTTGGTTGAAAGAAACGAATCTGCTATGCTTTTGTTTCGCAGCTTTATGATTACGCTTTTAGATAAATCTGAAAGGGTATTGCCAAGTATTACCCCCGATTATATTAAAGATGATACTCCACTTATGCGACCACTTAAATTATGATAGAAATAAAAAATTTAAACAAGAAATTTGGTAAACATCAAGTCCTTAATGATGTTTCGGTTCTAACAAATAAAGGAGAATGTATTGCGTTGGTAGGACCCAACGGCTGCGGAAAAACAACCCTTATAAAAGCGTTTTTGGGTATGGTTGTTCCCGATGCCGGAACTATAGAATTTGATGGGAAATCAGTTTTGGGCGAGTTTGAATACAGAAACCGTATTGGTTATATGCCACAAATCGGGCGTTATCCCGATAATATGACCATTGGTCAGGTGTTTGAAATGGTACAGGAAATAAGACAAAGCAACGATTTAGATAAAGAGTTGTATGATGCTTTTAAAATCAATAAACTTTCGCATAAAAAAATGAGTACGCTTTCGGGCGGAACAACTCAAAAAGTAAGTGCTACTTTGGCTTTTATGTTTAACCCTGAAGTTTTGATTTTAGACGAACCCACAGCAGGTCTTGATCCGTTGGCATCCGAAATTCTGAAAGAAAAAATCATTAAAGAGAAAGAAAAAGGAAAACTCATTCTCATTACATCGCATCTTTTAAGCGAATTAGATGATTTGGTTAGCGAAATTATCTTTATGCAAGAAGGTAAAATTGAATTTCACAAACCAGTACAGCAACTGAAAGACGAAACACAGGAAATAAAACTTTCAAAAGCAATTTCAAAAGTTTTAAAGTCAACCTTAAAACCACAGCACAATGAATAAAATCATAAAGATTATATTTTTAGACATACTCAAAAGCAAAATCATTATCGCTTATACGCTAATGTTAGCAATTTTGTCGTGGAGTTCATTTGCTTTAGAAGACAACGCAATTAAAGGAATTCTCACGGTTCTAAATGTTATATTATTTACTGTTCCGTTGGTATCTGTTTTATTTTCAACGATATATATTTATAATAGTTCAGAATTTATCGAAATGCTTTTAAGCCAGCCCGTAAAACGGAAAAAAATATGGGTAGGATTGTTCTCTGGCGTATCTTTAAGTTTAATACTTGCTTTTTTAATTGGTTCGGGTATTCCGTTATTGGTTTATTCGCCCGATAAAGTAGGAATAATGATGCTTGTAATGGGAAGTTTAATCAGTGTTGTTTTTGCTTCGTTGGCTTTTTTAAGTTCTATTATGACGCGAGATAAAGCCAAAGGCATTGGAATTGCTATTATGCTGTGGTTGTATTTTGCTTTGCTTTTTGACGGGATTGTATTATTCTTGTTATTTCAGCTTTCAGAATATCCAATTGAAAATGCAATGGTAGCTATAACTGCTTTAAACCCTATTGATTTGGCACGTATTCAGATTTTGTTAGAATTAGAAGTTTCGGCTATGATGGGTTATACAGGAGCAGTCTTTAAAAAAGTTTTGGGATCCTCTACCGGTTTAATCATTTCATTTGTATTGTTATGTTTATGGTTTGTTGTTCCGTTCTGGATTTCACTGAAAAAGTTTATTAAAAAAGATTTGTAGGTTTTAACAGTTAAATAAAAACATCGGAAATTCTGAGAACTTCCGATGTTTTTTGTTTTAACAATTACTCTATAACCCAAACACAACATTCAGATAAACATTTCTTCCTGTTCTGGGGATATTGTTCCAATCAGAAAAAGTAGTATAATACCGGTCAAAAATATTTTCGATTCCGGCTTTCATCGTTAAAGATGTTTTGTTAAACCAGAAAGAATAACCGGCATTCAGTCCGAAAATGATGTAATCGCTGGTTTTGTTTTCTCCGTAAAACGGAGCGTAACGGTTGTGTTTTGCGTTTCCGTTGGCAGTAATTTGAGAAGTAAAGTTTGTTTTTGAATAATTTAGTGCCAGTGAATAACGAAACGGACTGATAAAGGGAAGATTATTACCATCACTTCCTTTTCCGTAACTGTAAACCAATTGCGATTGTGCTTTAAATTCATTCAAAAAATGATATGCTAAAGAATAATCGGCATTAAAAACTGTAGCGTAGTTTAAAGCAGTGTATTTTTTCACTCCGCTTGCACCAATCGTCATTGGTAGTATTGTTTCATCAACTTTCCCAACAATATAATCCTGAATGTGAAAATACGAAGTAGAAAATTTGGAATGGATTTTTGACGAATGATAATGAACCGAAGCGTTTATTTCCCACGATTTTTCGTTAGATAAATATGGATTTCCCACATAATCGTAAAAATCATTACTGTTGTAAAGATAAAAGCCGTAACCCTCTGAAACCGATGGAGCACGTTCACCGTATCCCACACCTAAATTATAGTTCCAATTACCTTTGTTTTTTACATAATTTGCCGAAAAACTTTTTAAAAGCCTGTTTTTTGTTGGTTTCATATCCGCATAAAAGATCCTGAGACTTGCCAAACCAAAAGCATCGGCAATTTCATTAGTATGAAAACCAATATTGGCAGATACTTTCAATTGATCGTTTTCATTGATTTGATACGCATCTGCCAGATACAATCCACTGTAAAGCGTTCGTACGTCGGGCCAGGTGTACATAAACATCAGATTTTCGTTCGGGTTGTTGGGATACATCGTCATTTCGGCTACCGATTTGTTGTAAAACGTATTGAGATTGACCGAAAAATGATGTTTTTGTAATTTCCCTTTTATTTTTGAATACATTCCGTAAGTGTCTGACCAACCCGGCATATCCATGTGAACAGGAACATTGGGGCGTTCGGTATCGTCCATGGTGTGGGTAATGGAGTTGTAATACAGTTTGGTTTCCCAGTTTTCAATTGTTTTTGAAGCAGGAAAATGCGCGTATTTAATGGAAGTAATCAAAACCTCGGCAAGCGAAACATCCATGGGAAGTGCGGGATAGCCCACATTGGTTGCTTTGTCGTAAATCACTGAAGCTTCCACGAGGTTACGTTTGTTCAGAAAATATCCAAAAGTTCCCGAAACATTGTATTTGGTAAATTGCGAAAAAGGAACTTTACGGTTTTTTCCGGCTTTGTAATTTTCTGCATCACGATACATAAAATCGGCATTGGCATAAAACAAGCTGTCGTTATAACCGGCAGAAGCTCCAATGATTTTCTGCTCGTTATTTGTTTCATAACCGCTAATCAATCGCCCGTTCCAACCTAATGCTCTCTCGCGAACAGTGCTCCGCTTTAGATTCAAAGCGCCTCCAATTGTTGCTCCGTGGGCGTTGCCCTGTTGCCCGGAAATCACTTCAGCTTTGGACAAATTCGAAACTTCCACATAAGATGTAATCGGATCCATTTTATCCGTACACGCCCCAAAAATCCGCATTCCGTCAATAGTAATGACAGTTCGTTCGGTGGCCATACTGTTGATGAGCGGTTCCCAGGCATAGCCGCCTCTTTTTACCATATTTATTTTAGAAGATTTTTCTAAAAACTCGTCTAAAGTAGAAAGAGGTTTGACTTGTTTCTGATCCAAAGATTTCGCAGTTCCCGCAATAATGATTTCATCTAAAGTAATATCGTTGAAAATACTGTCGGTAGGTTTTTCCTGTGAATAGGCATTTATCCCCAGAAAAATCAACAACCCACAGATGGTGTTTTTACGTTTCATCATTTGTGTCTTTAGAATTCTATTTCCAGATACAAACTGCTCGATTCATTTTCGGCAGTTACTTCTTCGCCTTTCAATACTTCATTTTGCTGATTTAAAAGCTGTAAGTTGATTTTCCAATAACCTGTCATCGTTAAGGATAATTTTCCGTGATAAAAACCATCAGCTTTTTGGGTAAGATCCACATTATTTGGCGATCCGTGATTACCCATACTTGGCATTCTTGGATCTATTT
>CAZZDI010000203.1:0-4835 GCA_964653155.1 uncultured Flavobacteriaceae bacterium
TGTTTTTGGGGTTTTTGCCCAAAACCCAGTAGTTAAAATGGATTTTGACCAAGCAAATAGAAATGAGTCTGAAGTCAACATGTTAGGTTATACCCCTTGGGTGATTAATAATCAAGTTACAGCAAGTAAAACAGAAAACGGTGTAACTTTTACGTTAACAAAAGTGGGGAGTTTTGGTAATGTTTTGGGTTCAAATTGGGACAAAGCTGGTCTCCAATCATCAGAAGAGGCCAAATTGGTTAGCGACGGTATTACCGTTAAAGAAGGAACAGCCGATCAAGGAGGTCAAATAGAGTTTAGGATTAGTGGCTTGTCAGCTGGTTCGCACAGTCTACTTGTTTTCTTAAACCAAACATCAAATCCTACATATACATATAGCCCTATTGATATTTCTGTAGATAATAACCAGGTAGAAGATAATGTTGAGCCTTCGCTAAGAGCCACCAGTTCAGCCGAGGCTAAATCGGTTTATTTGACTTTTGAAGCTACGGCAGGAAATGATGTGGTAATTTTGTTCGCAGCCGAAACTTCGGGAAGCGAACAGTATAAAAATGTAATGATAAACGGTTTTGAATTGAATACACCAAATATTTTTTATCAAGCAACAGAGCCTATACCAGCACATAATAATGAGCATGCCGAGCTGAATTCAGGTGGAATCTTGTTAGAGTGGACACCAGCAGAAAGTGCCGTGTCTCAAAACATTTACTTTGGCACAGATGAAATGGCTGTTGAGGATGCCGATACATCTTCTTCAGAATTCATGGGTAATCAAAATATACCAAATAACAGTTACCAATTAAGTAACTTATATACAGGTGAAACTTATTTTTGGAGAGTCGATCAAGTGACTTCCGAAGGAGAAATTACAAAAGGTAATATTTGGCGTTTCCGTCCGGCACAATTGGCCTTTCCAGGAGCAGAAGGCTACGGGCGTTTTGCGCGAGGTGGCCGTGGTGGAAAAGTGGTTGTGGTAACCAATTTAAATGATAGTGGTGCAGGCAGTTTAAGAGAAGCGGTTGAAAATGATATAGGTCCAAGAACTATTGTGTTTAACGTTTCCGGTATTATCGAGCTTAACTCGCGTTTGGTTTGCAATTCGCCGTATGTAACCATAGCTGGCCAAACAGCGCCAGGAAAGGGCATTACTATTAAAGGAAGTTCTCTGGGCTTAGGAAGCAATGATAACATTGTTCAACACGTAAGAGTGAGGTTGGGATACGATTGGAAAGGTGATGCTGGTGGCATGGGGCTTAAAGGAGATCACAATATTATCGATCATTGTTCTGTTAGTTGGACGGTCGATGAAGCTGTTAGCTCTCGCGACGCTGGAAATATAACTTTTCAACGATCATTGATTTCTGAAGCTTTAAATGCAGCCGACCATCCTAATTATCCTTCTGGAAACGAACATGGTTATGCCGCTTCAATTGGTGGCGGTATTGGTAGTTTTCATCATAATCTTTTAGCCCATAATTACGGTAGAAACTGGAGTTTAGCAGGTGGATTAGATGGAGGCGGATTTTATAAAGGCTATCTAGATATCACAAACAACGTAGTTTACAATTGGGGTTCTAGAACTACCGATGGAGGTGCCAAGGAAGTAAACTTTGTTGGTAACTACTACAAGCCAGGTCCAGGAATGCAATTGGAAAGATATGCTTTAACCATTGACCATGAAAATGTAGGTGAAGGGATGCAACGTGCCTTTTTTGAGGGTAATAAAATGCCTGATTTTTTTGATGAAACTAATCAAGATTATGGAAGGCGATCAAGAGATAGAAATGGAGCCGAAACAGAATACGAAACTTTTGTTGACGAGCCATTTTTTCCTTCATATGTAACTACACAATCGGCCGATGAGGCTTATAAAATTGTACTGTCAGATGTAGGTTGTACACAACCTGTTTTGGATAATCATGATTTAAGAATGGTTGAAGAAACATTAGCGGGTACTTATTCGGTTACAGGAAGTGTAACTGGTAAAAATGGATTCCCAGATCATGAATCCGATTCGGGAGGCTACGAAGATTATCCTTTTATAACTAGACCTAATGACTGGGATTCTGATGGTGATGGCCTGCCAGATTGGTACGAAACCATAATAGGAACCAATTTAAATTCTCCTACCGGCGATTTTTCAGATGCCAATGCAGACGATAACATGGATGGATATACCAATTTAGATTATTATTTACAATGGATGTCATTGCCACATTTCAGCACAGAATCAGGAGAAACTATTAATGTAAATTTGCAGGAACTTTCACGTGGTTTTACTAGTAATCCGAACTATCAAATTAACAATGAAGTTAACGGTTCAACCAATCTTAACGGAAATATTTTAGAGTTTACGCCATCGGCAACCGGATTGGGCTCATTTGATTTTACCGTAACCGATTCCGAAGGGCACAGCATGACAAGAACCGTGAATATCGTTAATGGTGTTGATTTAGCGCTGTCTGTAGATAAGAAAGTGATTGAAGATTTAAAAGTTTGGCCAGTACCCAACAACGGTTCTTTTTCAGTGAGAATAAAAAGTGATTTTGATGAACCGGAATACAAAATATTCGATATTCTTGGAAAAGAAATATCTAACGGTGTTATTGAAGGTAACCGTTCAAACGATTTGAAAATCAACTCAAAAGGAGTATTTGTTTTAAAGCTTATCGATTCAAACTCCAAACAAATATTCCATACCCAAAAAATAATAGTTCAATAATAAAATTATAAAATATGATGGTTGGGAAAATAAGCAGGCTTTTAATTTACATGCACTTTTTTGTTGTAACCAGTTTATTTTCCCAAACCTATCCACAAGGACTTTCCTCAGAGATAGCGTTTAGAGGTAGCCATATTGTTTATAAAGGAACTAAAATTGAATTGGGGCCAAAGGCATTTTTTGTTGACGGAAAATTAACTGATGCCGAAGCTTCAAAATACCCTTTTGTATATAACTCGGTTAACGAAGCTTCAAAAGATTTAACCAACGGAACGGAAAATTCGCCCATGGTACTGTACATCGCGCCTTGGGTATATTGGATTGACAATCCGGACGATCCGGAAATCCGACTTCCAAAACCCGGAAATCCAGTCCCTTTTGGGTTGGAAATATCATGCGAATGGTTAAAATTCCACGGATTGTCCGATAATCCCGAACATGTTATTTTGGCGAGCAACCGCGGACAAACCATTGGTGCAAAAGGTAATTTTACCATGCTGAATATAAAAGGCGATGGCACACAAGCTGAAAATATGACCTTCGGAAATTATTGCAATATCGATTTAGAGTACCCGTTAAATCCTGAACTGAATCGTAAAAAAAGAGGGACGGCCATTGTGCAGGCGCAGTTGGTGTTTTCCAACGGCGATAAGGTTTTTGTTCGCAATTCCCGGTTTATAAGTCGGTTAAATTTAGGGCCGTTTTGGGGAAGCAAACGCACCTTGTTTGAAGGTTGCCATTTTGAAATGACCGACGATGCCCTTAACGGAAGTGCCGTTTACCTCAATTGCACCTTCGATTTTTATTCATCGAAACCGTTTTACAGAACCGATGGGACGGGCTCTGTGTTTTTAAATTGCGATATCCAAGCATTCACTCGAGGAAACCAATATTTTGAAAAAGCCAGTGGCCCCATTGCGGTGGTCGATACTCGGTTTTCAGCAGAAATGGTTAATTATATTGGCTGGCGCGATACTCCTAAATTAGAAGACCGTCATTATCAATATCAAGTAGATTTAAATGGAACGCCATTGTTCATTGGAAAAGAACATCCGTATGCCACGGTCGATATGGCAAATAAAGCAATACGAGATGCCTATCGTTTCGATAACGGCGGAAAAACGGTTTACAATACCTATAATTTACTTCGGGGTAATGATGATTGGGATCCTATGGGAATCCAATCCATCGTTGAAAAAGCCGAAAAGGAAACAGGCAAAAACTTATCTGAAATCCCAACACAACTCAATATTTCACCCACCCAAAAAACTTTGGAAACGGGTAAGGATAGCGTGTTATTAAAATCAACCGTTAACCGTTTTGGAAATTTTGAAGTCACGGGAATACCCGTAAAATTTGGTGTTGCTGAAGAATTTCAGCCGTATGCTAAATTAAAACCCAATCCAGATGGTACTTGTTGGGTGATTCCAACCAATAATGACAATGAAACCAAGCAAATTGTGGTTACTGCTTCAACCGTTTCGGGATTGGAGGCTGCATCCGTTTTTGATATTTCACCGTCGTTTTTACCACCGCCTTCATTTTTAAAAGACCCAAAAATCAGTAAAAAAGAAGGTAATCTGAGTGTCGATTACCTGTTGGATATGGATTTTGAAGATGAATCGCTCATCACTTGGTACCGTTGTACCGATGCCCAAGGTAGTAACCCGATTGAAGTCGCGGTGTCAAGATTTAACAAACCGATGAAGGAGTATCCGATTTCAAAAGGCGATATTGGGTATTTTATAAAAGTCAGCGTGTCGCCCAACCATTTGCGTTGCCATCCGGGAACACCCAAATCGGTGGTATTCAGCAAAAAAATAAAGACAAAAGATTTTAAAGGAAACCCAAATATTTTAGTACCCCATCTCGAAAATATGTCCGTTGCATACCAACCCAAGGTATTGCCCGGTTTTTGGACTTTGGATAGTTACGCTCCGGCTGATACCAAAGGGTTTAATTGGGAGGCCGATAATAGCCAAGACCCTTGGTATTATGGCGAAGGCATTAATGGCGCAGCAGGAAGTTTGGGGTTTGTGCAAAATACCAAGGGCGCCCGTATGCGCTACATGCCCGTTGGAAGCGATTTTGGTGATATGAAAATCAGTTTTAC
>CAZZDI010000204.1:0-4806 GCA_964653155.1 uncultured Flavobacteriaceae bacterium
TGCTCGTTTACGCCTTCTGCCTTTATGTTTAAATTGCATTTGGCGCCATCGGTAAACGACTTAAACAGATGGAAAAACATTTCAGTGGGCATGTCACCAATTTTTTCGCGTTTAAATTCGGCATCCCATTCCAGCCAATTACGTCCTCCAAAATCAACTGCCACTTGTGCTAAACAATCGTCCATTGGCAAACAGAATCCGTAACGCTCAATACCTAATTTATTACCTAAAGCTTTGTTGAACAATTCGCCCAAGGCAATCATGGTATCTTCAATAGTGTGGTGTTCATCCACCTCTAAATCGCCATTGACTTTAATGGTTAAATCCATCGCACCATGGCGGCCAATTTGATCCAACATGTGATCGAAAAACGATAATCCGGTATCGATATCATTCTTTCCCGAACCGTCCAAATTTAATTTGATATAAATCTGGGTTTCATTGGTGTTACGGGTAATTTCTTCAACTCTATCTTTAAGTTTTAAAAACTCGTAAATTTTGGCCCAGTCGGTGCTGGTCAAAGCGATACAATCTAAAATTTCCTGTTTGGAAGTTTCAATTTCATCGGCACCCAATTCTGGATTTTCAGATAAATAGATGCCTTTAGCGCCTAAGTTTTTGGCTAATTCCATATCGGTAATTCGATCGCCCAAAACAAACGAATTTTCCAAATCGTACTCCTCTGAAAAATACTTTGTCAACAGGCCGGTTCTGGGTTTACGGGTCGGTGCATTTTCATTCGGAAAAGTTTTGTCGATGAAGATTTCAGAAAATCCAACGCCTTCCTTCTTAAACGCATCAATGATTTTATTTTGTGCTGGCCAAAAGGTGTCTTCCGGAAAAGAATCGGTTCCCAACCCATCTTGGTTGGTCACCATAACGAGTTCAAAATCCAATTCGTTCGCAATTTTTGCCATGTATTGAAACACTTTTGGGTAGAACTCCAGTTTTTCCAAACTATCCAATTGATAATCTACTGGTGGTTCCAAAACCAATGTGCCGTCGCGGTCTATAAATAGTACTTTTTTCATGCTTAACTTGTTAAGCAACCCTGAATTTATTTCAGGGTCTTTTAATTTATAATTATTGTTTCTAAATTCGGATTGGTTTCTTTTACAAGATTCCACTTCCATTCTTTAATTGCTTTTCCCTATTTTTAGCTTCCTTTATGGAATTAAAAGCTTCAAAATAAATCAATTCTATTACGCTATACTTTTTTGTAAATATTGCTCCATTTCCTTTGGCGTGCTGACTTAATCGTCGTTTCAAATTATCTGTATAACCTATATACAAAACGGTTCTATTTTTATTTGACAATATATAGCAATAATGTTTTGTCATTCTTACTTTAAAAGTTCCTGAAACAAGTTCAGGATTTCGAAATTGATAAAAGCGCTTTTATCAATTTCTCATTCTCATTTGCCGTTCCCACCGTAAAACGCAGTGTGTTTTCACAAAGCGGTTGGGTGGTTCTGTTTCTAATGACAATGCCTTTTTCTATTAACTGATTGTAACGTTTTGTGGCATTGTCCACCCTTGCCAACACAAAATTGGCTTCGGTGGGGAAAATGGTTTCCACAAAACTAATCGATTTTAAGGCTTCAATGAGTATTCCGCGTTCGTTTAATACCGAATTCACCTCAGAAGTTACGGCGTCTAAATCTGAAATACGCTCCAAAGCTCTTTTTTGGGTCAACTCGTTAACGTTATACGGTGGTTTAATTTTGTTCAAAATGGAAATGATTTCTGCCGAAGCGTAGCATAAACCTAATCGAATTCCCGCCAAACCGTAAGCTTTTGAAAGTGTTTGTGTAACGACTAAATTCGGGTGGTTAGACAATTCTGAAATCCAACTGTCTTGATTGGAAAAATCGATATATGCCTCGTCAATAACCACCAAACCATTGAATTTTTCAAGCAGGGTTTTGATTTTTTCAGAAGCAATGGTATTACCAGTTGGGTTGTTTGGTGAGCAAATAAACAACAGCTTTGAGTTATCGTCAACCATCTCTAAAACCGCATCAACATCTGGTTGAAAATCTAAATTCAATTGCACTCTACGCTCTTCAATTTCATTGAGATTTGCAAGTACGGTGTACATGCCATAAGTTGGCGGCAAGGTGATAATATTATCTGTTTTCGGGTCACAAAATGCCCTAAACAACAAATCTAAAACTTCATCGCTTCCATTTCCGAGTAAAATTTGATTTTCTGAAATGCCCTTTTGCCCTGCCAAAACCGTTTTTAATCGACGCTGTAACGGGTCGGGGTAACGGTTTACGCCATTTTCAAACGGATTTTCATTGGCATCCAAAAAAATCATTTTAGAGCCATCGGAAACATACTCGTCTCGCGCAGAACTATAAGCCTTCATGACTTTTACGTTCTCTCGAATTATATTTTGTAAGTTAAATGCTTTCATTTTTTAGTGCTGTCCCGGTGGGGTTATTTTCAGCCTCTTAATTATTTTCTATCAATATTTAAAGGCTTCGATTCCACTCGGCCTGACATCGAAATATGTTTTTTATTTTAAATCTTTCAAACGGATACTCACCGCATTTTTATGCGCCTGTAAGCCTTCTGCTTCTGCCATGAGTTCGATAGTTTCTCCAATATTCAAAATACCTTCTTTTGATATTTTTTGGAAAGTCATACTCTTTTGAAAACTATCTAAATTCACCCCCGAATACGCTTTACTAAATCCATTGGTGGGTAAAGTATGGTTGGTGCCAGAAGCGTAATCGCCGGCACTTTCGGGCGTATAATTCCCGATAAATACCGAACCCGCATTACTAATGCCGTTTACGTACAAATCTTCATTTTTACTGCAAACAATAAAATGCTCTGGGCCGTATTCATCGATCATTTCAAGCGCCGTTTCATCATTTTTAACATAAATCAATTTTGAATTGGCTATGGCTTTTTCAGCTATTGCTTTACGCGGAAGCACGTTCAGTTGGGCTTCAATTTCTTTTGAAACCTCTTGAATCAATTGGTTTGAAGTTGAAACCAAAATCACTTGGCTGTCCACACCGTGTTCGGCTTGACTCAGCAAATCGGACGCAACGTATGCGGCGTTCGCAGAGTCGTCGGCCACAACCAAGAGTTCACTGGGGCCTGCCGGCATATCGATAGCCACGCCAAATTTAGTCGCCAATTGTTTGGCCACGGTAACAAATTGGTTGCCCGGACCAAATATTTTATAAACTTGCGGAATGATTTCCGTGCCGAAAGTGAGGCCAGCAATAGCCTGAATCCCTCCTACTTTTATAATTTTTGTAACCCCACAAAGATGGGCAGCAAACAAAATTTCTGGAGCCAACGCCCCTTTTTTATTGGGCGGTGAACATAAAACGATGTCTTTACAACCAGCTATTTGAGCGGGAACGGCCAACATTAAGACCGTTGAGAACAATGGTGCCGTACCACCCGGAATATACAAACCCACTTTTTGAATGGGGCGTTTTTCCTGCCAACATTGAACTCCATTTGTTGTTTCAACTTCAACTTTATCCGTTTTTTGCGCACGGTGAAAGGCTTCAATATTGTGTTTGGCTTGTTTTATGGCATTTTTAAGGTTTTCAGGCACTTGAGCAATAGCTTCCTTTATTTCGGTTTCTGAAACCACGTTATTTTCTAAAGCAATACCGTCAAATTTTTCGGTGTATGTTTTAATGGCTTCATCGCCATTTTGCCGAACCTCATTGAACACCTCATTAACGATGCCTTCAATATCGCCAACGGTTTGCGTAGGGCGTTTTAAAATATCGCCCCAAGTCTTTTTATTAGGATTGTTTATTATTTGCATTGAAACCTCTCTTTTTCATTTCCACGAAGATGGAAATCTTTTAAAGTTATAAAGCTAAAAATGAGATTCTAAAAAGACACTTCGACTGCGCTCAGTGTAACAATTCAGAATGAAAAACTACTTACAGTACCATTTTTTCAATTGGACAAACCAAAATACCTTGAGCACCTTTGGCTTTTAAATCGTCGATAACTTCCCAGAATTCGTTTTTGTTGATTACTGAATGGATTGAGCTCCAACCTTCTTGGGCCAATGGCAGCACCGTTGGGCTTTTCATTCCCGGCAAAATATCGATGATGTCCTGCACTTTATCATTTGGCGCATTCAGCAAAACGTATTTGGAGCTTCTTCCTTTTAAAACGGATTGGATCCTGAATTGGATTTTATCCAAAATGGCTTGTTTTTCGTCACTCAACACTGGTGAAACCGCCAAAACGGCTTCCGATTTTAAGATGGTCTCCACCTCTTTCAAATTGTTTTTGAACAGGGTGCTTCCGCTGGAAACAATATCGACAATGGCGTCGGCCAGACCGATATTCGGTGCAATCTCAACCGAACCATTAATAATGTGCAGGTTGGCATTGACGTTGTTTTCGTCCAAAAAAGACTGAACGGTATTGGGGTAAGACGTCGCGATGCGTTTCCCTTCCAAATCTTTAATGCTATTGTAGTTGTCACCTTTTGGCACGGCTATGCAAACGCGGCAACTCGAAAAGCCCAACTTTTCAACCACATGGATGCCTTCACCTTTTTCAACTAAAACGTTTTCTCCAATAATGGCGGCATCAACCACGCCATCTTTTAAATACTGCGGAATGTCGCCGTTTCTTAAGTAAAAAACTTCTACCGGGAACCCTTTTGCCGAGGCTTTTAATTGGTCTATTCCGTTATCGATATAAATACCGATGTCTTTTAAAATTTGCATCGAGTCTTCGTTCAATCTCCCCGATTTTTGCACTGCAATTCTTAATTTGCTCATTGTTATCAATTTAATTGTT
>CAZZDI010000205.1:0-4709 GCA_964653155.1 uncultured Flavobacteriaceae bacterium
CGATAACTACTATACTATAATACATCCTAAACGTATTCCCTACTTTTTTTACTGATGGTGCCCAATAGCCATATTCCGGATTTTCAATAGCTGGTAAAGCAGGATCCATTTTAGCCCGTATGCTATTTAAGGTATCTTTTACCCAGGCAGGTGCTGCAGACATCGTGCTACCTCTGTATTCCCAATTCACCAAATCTTTAGATCGTCTATGATGAAAATGCCCATGCCCGTCGTGAGCATTCCCATAGGAAGCATCGGTTTGGTACATATAATAGTACTCGCCATCCTTTACTACCGTAGGGTCGTGCACATTTGCTAAATTCCATTGCGAACGATTGGCCCATGATGCTATGGGCGTATAGTTATCTGCGTATGTAGGTCCATTAAACGTTTCTCTTGGCTCTTCATAACCGCATTCCACTGAGTTTTCAACACTACTTGTAGTAAACCCTCCGTTTCCATCTGCATAGGTTATAATTTGTGTGGTTCCAGAGCACTCGGTATTTAACACCGAACCTTTTTCAGGATGTTCTACTTCATCATTTTTCGAGCAAGCTACCACCGTTAGCACGGCCAGCAACACAAGCAGTTTTATTTTTTTCATATTTTTGTTTTATCCGAAGCCTTGATGCCATTCACTGAATAATCATCTTGGAAGGCGCCATCAAGAATGGTTATAGCTCATTTGGTTGCCAATGTGGTTTTATTTCCCTTCTAACATCACCACTGAAAAAGGCGGTAATGTAAGTGTCAACTTTCCTTTTTTAAGTTTAAAATCCTTAAATTCGGAAGGCTTTACTTTATTCGGGTTATCAAAAGTGTTATGATCTTGCAATTTATCGGAAGCCAGAATTTCTCCAGTAATTTCCTTGATTCCCAATTCGTTCAAATCCAATTCAATTTTGTTTTCTTTTTGGGAATCGATATTTACTAATGATAGGTGAACCAAACCGTTTTTATCTTTGGAGGCCGAAGCTGAAATGGCCGGCAAAGTTTCTCCTTTATAATTGTAATTTGGCGATTCAAAAGACAATGGCAAAAGCTTAGAATCTTGATGTGCGGCGTACATTTTCATGACGTGATATGTGGGCGTGAGCAACATTTTTTCATCTTTGGTTAAAATAGCCGCCTGAAGCACGTTTACGGTTTGTGCCAAATTGGCCATTTTAATCCTGTCGGCTCTTTCGTTAAACATGTTTAATGACAGCCCCGCGATCATGGCATCGCGCATTGAGTTTTGCTGATAGGCAAAGCCTGGGTTTGTGCCTTCTTCTACGGCGTACCAACTTCCCCATTCATCAACCACCAAAGCCACTCGCTTTTTGGGGTCGTATTTATCCATAATAGAAATGTGGGTATCTAAAATTTCATTGGTTTTTAAACAATGTTTCATAAAAAGGAAATAATCTGCTTCATCAAACTTTGTAGCCGAACCTGTTGGTGGCCATCCAGTTCTAGTATAATAGTGTACCGAAAGCCCCCACATCATGTTATGAGGCACATCTCGCATCATTACTTCGGTCCAATGGTAATTATCAGAATCGGCACCAGATGCAATCCTTTTTATGTCCACTCCAGAGTAGCTTCTTGCGTAGGTTGCATATTGTCTGTATAGGTTAGCAAAATATTCCGGTGTCATATTACCACCGCAACCCCAGCTTTCGTTACCAATGCCCCAATACTTTACTTTCCAAGGTTCTTCCTGTCCGTTGGCTCTTCTCCAATTGGCCATGGCGGTATTGCCATCATAATTGCAGTACTCTACCCAATCGTTAAGTTCTTCCACGGTTCCGCTGCCTACGTTTCCTGCTAAATAGGGCTCTGTTTCCAATAGCTCACACAATTCTAAAAATTCGTGGGTACCGAAGCTGTTATCTTCTTCTACCATACCCCAGTGTGTATTTAAAATATTTGGTCGGTCTGCTTTAGGCCCCACACCATCTTTCCAGTGGTACTCATCGGCAAAACAGCCTCCTGGCCAACGCAAATTAGGGATCTTCAAGGCTTTTAAAGCTTCGATAATATCATTTCGAACGCCATTGGTATTTGGTATATTACTATCTTCTCCTACATAAAATCCGCCATAGATACTGCGTCCCAAATGTTCAGCAAAATGACCGTAGATGTGTTTGCTTATTACGGGTGCTTCGTCATCGACTGAAATTGAAATGGAGGTGGAGCCATCTTGGGCAAAAAGACTTGCGGTAGCCACAAAAAATAGGGCTATCGGTTTTACTAGTTTAGTTTTTAGAAAAGTCATGAATAATTGGTATAAAATTGAATATATTATTTTGGACAAACACTACAAGTGTTTATTGCACACTTACAAATAAATTAAAAAAAAACTACATTTCAAAAGGCTATCTTACAAATAGTCAAGATATATTATTTTGCTAGATTTGATATTGCCTTAAAATGTAACCTTTTGTTTATCAAACAAAAAAAGCTGGTAATTTTCTAGAAAAACTATAAGGCAGGCTATAATAAACCTGCCATATAGCAATTAACTAACTCAAACAACATGAGACTTTTTAGTACCCATCATTTTGGTCATTAACCAAGGGGTTATTGTCCATCTCTGATTGTGGTATTGGAAAATACTCCCTTCCGGCAACATAACTGTTAAACTCTGGGTCCCTAGATTTTAACCATTCTAATTTAGCGGGGTCTTGCAACCATCCCCAACGACGGATGTCATCAAAACGATGGCCTTCAAGAGCGAATTCCAAAAACCGTTCGTGTGCAATTTGGTCTCGCATTTCTTGTTGATTCATTTCTGGCTTAACAATAGCTAGGTCAGGTAAGTTGACCCGACTTCTAACCTGTTGGATGTAAGGGTAAGCGTCTCCTGTTTCCCCTAGTTCATTTAAACATTCTGCATACATGAGCAATACATCTGCATAGCGCATAATACGCTCATTAATTCCAGAGCGCCAATCGTATTCATTGGCTTGGCTTCCATCAGCATTTTGATACTTGGCACAAAAAATTTCGTTCAAATAAGA
This sequence comes from uncultured Flavobacteriaceae bacterium, assembly GCA_964653155.1. Classification (GTDB taxonomy): domain Bacteria; phylum Bacteroidota; class Bacteroidia; order Flavobacteriales; family Flavobacteriaceae; genus Flavisericum. Next base: position 3,006 of record CAZZDI010000205.1, read on the forward strand.
AGCGTTATTTGCAAAATGTGAAGAAAACTCTACTCCATAGAGCATCATTCCTGGTTTGTTGTAAAACATGGTGGCATCCAACCTGGAGTCTACTTCGCCATCAACAGTAAGTTCCTCTTGAAACTCGTTAAACAGGGCCCATGTAGGCTGCACATCGGTAAAGCCAAATGTTGGCGGGCCGTAAGTAATAGCTCTTGCCGAGGTTTTTCCCCAAGCAGATGAGGGTTCGCCTCCCCATCCTAGGTCCACTCCTCCTACTTCTCTATTAAATTGAACTTCGAAAATAGATTCGATATTATTTTCATTTTCCTTGGTAAAATTATGTCTGTAATCTGGAACCAAATCATAAACACCTAATCCAATTACGTCTTCAAAAGCTATTCTCGCTTCAACAAAATCGTGGGTGAACAGATGGGCTTTTCCTAAAAAAGACCATGCGGCACCTTTGGTTGCCCTTCCTTTTTCTCCTCTATCTGGCCCTGATACGTCATCATAAGAAACCGGCAGCAAATCGGCAGCCATTTTAAAATCTGATTTTACTTGGGCCCAACCATCTTCTTGCGATTTTTGTTCGTGGTATATCTCTAAACTGGTTAATGGCAAAGGAACATTTTTGAACATGTTTACGGCATGAAACAAATATAATCCTCTTAAAAAATAAGCTTGCCCTAAAATTCTATTTTTGAAGTGGGCATCTTCAATTTCTATATTGGGCACATTTTCCAGCACTTGGTTAGCCCGGTAAATGCCCTGATAGTAAGTTTCAAAAGCCCAACCGTATATGGCTGCATCAGAAATACTTGTATTAAACTTTCCTACATTTGCCATGGCTGCCCAAGGCGAGTTGCTTCTTGTTCCGTCTCCTTTTAAATCTAACAATAAGGGTGTACTACGCATGTAGGTTCCATCGGTTAACAAGCTGCCGTACACTGCATTTACACCTTTAAGAGCGTCGTTTTCATCTTGCCAAAACGATTCTGCAGTTTCAAAATTAGGCGACACTTGATTAAGGTCGTCATCGCTTACACAGCTGGTTGTAAACAACAATACAACCATGGCTATTGAATATATTATATATCTAGTTTTCATTGTTTTATAAATTTTAAGCATTAAAAGTCCACCTGTAAACCTAACGCAAATGTTCTTGGGTTAGGAAACGACCCGAATTCGGTTCCTCTATTGAAAAGGCCATCGCTTATGAAGTCGGGATCGTAGCCTTTATACTTAGAAATAACAAATAGGTTCTGTGCAGAAGCAAATACTCTTGCTTTAGAAAACACTTTGGTTTCTATCGGTATATTGAAACCGAGTTCCATACTTTGCAACTTCACAAAATCTCCATTTTCTATAAACCTATCGGAGGCTCTGTTGTTTGCATTGGGGTCTCCAATTACAGGTCTGGGCACATTAGTATTGGTATTTTCTGGCGACCAATAGTTTAATATATCGGTATGGCTATTGCCTAGATCACCAATCATTAAAGTTTGGTACGTTCCGTTGTATATTTTATGTCCTGCTGCACCTTGGAAGAAACATGAAAAATCGAAGTTTTTATATGATGTACTTAAGTTTAATCCGTAGGTAATTTTAGGAATAACACTTCCTTTAAATGTTCTATCATCATCTGTAATTGTACCATCTGCAGTATCTGGTACACCATCACCGTCGGTATCTAGTGTTAACTGATCTTTGAACATAATATCT
>CAZZDI010000206.1:0-4679 GCA_964653155.1 uncultured Flavobacteriaceae bacterium
GCATCAAAATAACATTGTAAATGAGCCATAAAGCAGGTTTTGTAAATATTATCGGAAATCCTAATGTGGGGAAATCCACCTTGATGAATGCCTTTGTTGGCGAAAAGTTATCTATTATCACATCGAAAGCGCAAACCACGCGCCACCGTATTTTAGGCATTGTAAACGGTGATGATTTTCAAGTGGTTTTAAGCGATACGCCCGGAATTATAAAGCCCGCTTACGAACTTCAGGAATCGATGATGGATTTTGTAAAATCGGCTTTTGAAGATGCCGATGTACTGCTTTACATGGTTGAAATTGGCGAAAAGGAATTAAAAGACGAAGCGTTTTTCAAGAAAATCACCAATTCAAAAATTCCGGTGTTGCTGTTGCTCAACAAAATAGATACCTCAAACCAAGAGCAATTGGAAGAACAGGTGCAGCTTTGGGCAGAAAAAGTACCCAATGCCGAAATTTTTCCTATTTCAGCTTTAGAAGGCTTTAATGTTAAGGAAGTATTCAACCGAATTATCGATTTGCTTCCCGAGTCGCCGCCGTTTTATCCCAAAGACCAATTGACCGATAAACCCGAGCGCTTTTTCATCAATGAAACCATCCGCGAAAAAATTCTACTTCACTATAAAAAGGAAATCCCTTATGCCGTGGAGGTAGAAACCGAAGAATTTTTAGAGGAAGAAAACATCATCCGGGTGCGTTCGGTAATTATGGTAGAGCGCGACACGCAAAAAGGCATTATCATTGGGCATAAAGGCAGTGCCTTAAAACGGGTGGGCGTGGAAGCCAGAAAAGATTTGGAAGCCTTTTTTGGAAAACAGATCCACATTGAAATCTACGTAAAAGTGAACAAAAACTGGCGCAGTAACCAAAACCAACTCAAGCGTTTTGGTTATAATAATAGGTGATTGACATAATTGTATTATTGTTGAAATTCGTCAATTCGAGTGAATTTTTCGATTGAAATGAGAAAAATTTGTACTTCGACAAGCTCAGCAGAGCTATCGGGAATTAGAATTTTATAAACCAAGAAATTGTACCCCAGTAACCATCGTCAATAATTTTTTTAGCCTTGCTTTGGTATTTTAGAAGTAGAACAACTAAATAAAACCTAACGCTAACTTATTGGTTAAGTAACAATTAGTTAATCTGGGTGTTCAATATTTGCAGCAGTCAAAAAATTTGTTTTATCACATTTGAGTTAGTTAGTTTTAAAAGCTTTAGTTGAGCCATTCTTCTTCTTTCAATTAAGGCTTTTTTTTTGTGCCTAAAACCGAATACATAAAATCGTTTAAGGCTACCATGTCTTTTTTACTGGATGCCTTTCCAATGCTACCGGCAAAATAAAGCCCAATCCAAACCACCACCATCAAAAACATCACGCTCAATGGGATGGCATAACTTTGCTTTAACGACCAGTTGCTGTAGGCCCAAACCCCAAAAATTAAAAACATTACGGCTACTATAAAATGCAGAAACATAAAAAATGTCCAAACTGTAGGGTTGGGGCCAAACAATCCGCGAAGAAGGCAAGTGTTTGGAGTTGTTTCGTCAATTTCCAGATGCAATTGTGGCGACCAAAAATGTTGTTTTTCCTTCGGAAATTTTATAAAAACATGGTGGTCAACACGGTTTACAATAAATTCCGATTGTGTTTTTTGGGCATGTTCAAAGTCGCTCAAAACCGAAGAATGGTTTTTCGGAATTTCAAGTTTAAAGCGCGGCCTTAAAATAATGTCGTTGGATAAAAGCATGGGTTTAGTTGTTGGTACTGTAAATTACTATTTTTTATTGAAATGCTAATGATTTATTATTCATCAAAAACGAAAAGGGCGTTAGTATATTTGCTATTTTTGCAAAAAATTTTAGGTTAGGGTTTTATAAAGAACCTTTTTCAGATTAAATAGCAATTATGGGCAATATCGTAGCAATAGTAGGAAGACCTAATGTAGGGAAATCCACTTTTTTTAACCGTTTAATCCAACGTAGGGAAGCTATTGTTGACGCCGTGAGTGGGGTAACCCGCGATCGCCATTATGGAAAAACCGATTGGAACGGACGTGAATTTTCGTTAATCGATACGGGCGGTTACGTGATTGGCAGCGATGATATTTTTGAAGCTGAAATCGATAAGCAGGTAGAATTGGCTATTGATGAAGCCGATGCCATTATTTTTATGGTCGATGTGGAAACGGGCGTTACCGGAATGGACGAAGATGTGGCCAAATTACTCCGTAAAGTGAAAAAGCCCGTGTTTTTGGTGGTTAATAAGGTCGATAATGCCAAGCGAGCCGAAGATGCCGTAGAATTTTATTCGCTGGGCTTGGGCGATTATTTTACCATTGCCAGTATAAACGGAAGCGGCACGGGCGATTTGCTCGATGCTGTGGTGGAAGCCTTGCCCGAAAAGGAAGAAATTATAGAGGAAGAATTGCCTCGGTTTGCCGTTGTGGGGCGACCCAATGCAGGGAAATCGTCGTTTATCAATGCCTTGATTGGCGAAGACCGATACATTGTTACCGATATAGCTGGCACCACCCGCGATGCCATCGATACCAAATACAACCGTTTTGGATTTGAGTTCAATTTGGTGGATACGGCCGGAATTCGCAGAAAATCGAAGGTAAAGGAAGATTTGGAATTTTATTCCGTGATGCGCAGTATCCGTGCCATCGAGCATGCCGATGTGTGTTTGTTGGTGTTGGATGCCAATAGAGGGTTCGACGGACAGGTGCAAAATATTTTTTGGCTTGCCGAGCGCAACCGAAAAGGCATTGTGGTTTTGGTAAACAAATGGGATTTGGTGGAGAAAGACCATAAATCGGTTAAGGAATACGAAAAAGCCATAAAAAAGCAGATGGAGCCGTTTACCGATGTGCCTATTGTTTTTATTTCGGCATTGACCAAACAGCGTATTTTTAAAGCTATTGAAACCGCGGTTGAAGTTTATAAAAACCGAAGTAAAAAAATAAAGACCAGTAAGCTTAACGAGGTGTTGTTGCCCATTATTGAAAACTATCCGCCACCAGCTTACAAAGGCAAATTCGTTAAGATTAAGTACATTATGCAACTGCCCACACCGCAACCGCAGTTCGCATTTTTCTGCAACCTGCCGCAGTATGTAAAAGACCCGTACAAACGCTATTTGGAAAATAAACTTCGCGAGCATTTTGGTTTCCACGGGGTGCCCATTAGCGTTTATATGCGGAAGAAGTAAATCGGCTTGCTGAAAATCATTCGTTCTCGATAGGAGAATTTATGGCAGATTGATTATTTTTAGAAAATACTAAAACGAATTCAATTTATGAGCCAAATTATAACCTTTGGAGAAGTACTGATGCGCCTGTCGCCTTTTGGAAATAAAAAATTCATTCAAGCCAATACTTTGGAATTTTATTTCGGAGGTACGGAAGTGAACGTGGGGTTGTCCATTGCCCATTTTGGAGGAAAAGTAAAGCATATAACGGCCATTTCAGATGATTTTATTGGAGATACCGCCATTGCCCATCTCAATAAGTTCGATATGGATACTTCGGCCATAGTGCGTTCCAAGCGTCCGTTAGGTGTGTATTTTTTGGAAGTTGGTGCTGTGATGCGTCCCAGTTCCATTTCGTATAACCGCTCGCATTCGGCATTTTCTCAAATTGAACCCAGTATGGTCGATTGGGAAAAAGCCCTCCGCAAAGGCCATTGGTTCCATTGGACGGGTATTACTCCGGCCTTAACCCAAGGGGCGTTTGATACTTTAAAGGCTGGGTTAAAGTTGGCCAAAGAAAAAGGGATGCAGGTTTCGGCCGATCCCACGTACCGCAGCGGGTTGTGGAAATACGGCGTTGAAGCCAAAGAAGCGCTCACGGAATTGTTGCATTGTTCCACCGTTTTTATTGGCGGTATCAATGAAATAAACGAAGTTTTGGGAACGGATTACGGTTATACCAACGAAGAGTTTATCGAGGCTAGTAAAAAATTGATGGAAGCTTTCCCGAGCATTAATAAAGTATTTGATAAAATACGGACATCCATTAACGCGTCATGGCACAAAATAAGGGCCAGAATGTGGAACGGTACCGAGTTTCGTGAAACCCAAGATTTTGAAATTACCCATATTGTGGACCGTATTGGTACGGGCGATGCCTTTGCGGCCGGCCTTATTTACGGACTTCAGCATTACGACGACTATAAATCCATGCAGTTTGCTAGTGCGGCCTGCGCCCTAAAGCACACCTATGCCGGTGATGTAAATTACGCCACTACTGATGAAGTACAACGTATTTTAGATGGAAATGTTACTGGAAGATTTAATAGGTAAATCAGTCATTTATCGATTTTAAGGTATGTTTTTAGAAAGTCAAAATATTCAACCATTTTAAAATACACATGGCCAAAACGGTTCCAGCGGTACTGAAAAATATTGAACTTTGCCAGAAATAAACTTTGTTCCCCCAAATGCTTAGCCATTTTTTTCCAAAGGATTCTTTTACGAAGCCTTTCATGACTTTATAATGGATAAGATTAATAATCGAGAAAATGGCTATAGCCGTTATTATTATCCAAACTTTATCCATGGCTTTAGGTTTTAATTTAGTCAAAAAAAGATAACCGTCGATCATGGTTTTAAAGATAATTATTTAGAGGTCAGTAGATAAATACATAACTTTGCTTTCAGTAAAAATAATGGTTTC
>CAZZDI010000207.1:0-4657 GCA_964653155.1 uncultured Flavobacteriaceae bacterium
TCATTTATTGTGCCGAAAATACGATGCTTAAAATTATTATGCTAATTTTTAAATGAATATACAGTGGCCAAATAGCTGATTTTTATCATAATTTCATGTTGTTCAATTTGTTATATTTATCTACAAGCTAATTTGTTGTGCGATATTTGCATTGATTGGATAACGTGTTTAACGTGTGTTTTTTGAATGATGCGGAATATTAATTTTATGGATATGAAAAGAGTTTTATTGCCTACCGATTTTTCTGAAAATTCAATAAGCGCCATTAATTTTTCAATGGAATTATTGAAGTTTGAGCCCTGCGAGTTTTATATTTTGAATGTGCAAAAGGCCTCTTCTTACATTACTGACGATATGATGGTTTTTAGCCCATCATCAACGGTTTATAAAACCTTGATTGATTCGTCCAAAAAATCGGTTGATGGCTTGGTGGTCGATTTAAAAACAAAATACTCTAATCCCAACCATAGCTTCCACAGTTTGGTGGATTATGACAATTTTGTAGATGCCATTAACCAAGTTTCAAACAAAAGAAACATCGACTTCATTATTATGGGCACGAAAGGCGCATCTGGAATTGAGAAAATAATTTTTGGAAGCAACACCGTACGCGTTATGCAACATTGCGAAATTCCGGTTTTAGCCATACCTAGCCAAAGCCCTATGCCCCAATTGAATAATTTGGTTTTACTTACCGATAATTTAAAACAGTTGAACACAAAAAGTATTAAAGTTTTAAAATTTTTACTTAGTAACAACAGTGCCAAATTGAAACTGCTGGGCACCGATGGCTTACCACAGAAACATAAGGACCAGGGGCATATTTTAGATTTTTTGGAAGATACCTTTTGTGATGTTGAGCACGATTTTATAAATGCAAAAAACGAAAATCTTTATGAGGTTTTGAGCAATTATGTTGAGGCACAATCAATAAATATGCTGTGTATGGTAAGCAAGCACCAGTCTTTTATGGGGCGATTGTTTTCAAAGCAACCTCAAGAAACTGCAGTTTTTAAGGCTAAGGTTCCCTTTTTGGTGTTGCATAACAAAAAGTAAGTTTTAATTTTATTGGCTATTTTGAATAGTATTCAAAAGATTCGATAATCAAATTTTCATCAACGGTGCAGTCTAATTTATGTTTTCCTATGGCTTCCAAAAGCACGAAATTAATGCTGCCGTGGCTGTTCTTTTTGTCGTATCTAAGCAAATCAATTATTGGAGCATAATCGCCTTGTTCAATAGTAACCTTTCCGTAGTAACCCAAAAACAAATCTTTAATGTCATCAACTTGTTTTTCAGGGAAACCAAGAAGTTTTGATGAAATATAACACTCCAAAATCATGCCTACCACAATAGCTTCGCCATGTAATAAAGTTGTTTTTTCGGGTTGGCTCAAAAAGTAAGATTCTACGGCATGCCCAAGGGTGTGGCCAAAATTCAATGTTTTTCTAAGTCCGTTTTCAAAAGGGTCTTGTTCCACAACATTCTTTTTGATGATTACCGATTCGTGAATCAAACGGTCTAAATCTTTTAAGGACAGATTTGATAAATTCAAAAAATTGTTCCAATAATTTTCACCGGTAATGAGTCCGTGTTTCAACATTTCTGCCAATCCAGAGCGCATTTGGTTTTGCGGTAGCGTATCTAAATATTCAGTGTCGATTAAAACTTGATGCGGATTGCTAATCACGCCAATTTGGTTTTTTAAAACACCAAGGTCCACACCGGTTTTTCCGCCAACGGAAGCATCAACCATAGAGAGCAAGGTAGTGGGCACGTTAATGTAAGCGATGCCGCGTTTAAAAGTACAAGCTACAAAGCCCCCCAAATCGGTAATAACGCCGCCGCCAATATTAATCAATAAACTTTTACGGTCGGCATTGAGTTCAGAAAGTGTGTTCCAAACGCCAACACAAGTATCAATCGTTTTGTTGATTTCACCAGATTCTATTTCAATAATTTCAATTTCGGTGTTGGTTGAAAGTTTGCTTAAAAATTTAGGCAAACAATATTCATGGGTGTTTTCATCAACCAAAATAAAAATCTTAGAGAAATTTCTGTTTTTAATGTGTTGGTTTATAGAAGTGTAACACGTTTCGTTGAAATGAATAACGCTATCATTTGCGGTAATAGAATCCATAAAATATTAGGTATTTTTTAACGGCGTGAAATTAAGGAGATTTTACAAAAAATGATAACTTCGTCGAGTAATATTTAAAATTTAATGAATACAGACCTCATATTCGATAACACTAAAATAGCTTTTTCCCTAAAAAGTGATTCAGAGTTAGAGCGCGCTTATTATTTGTTTAAAATGATATCCATCGAGCCTTTGGTTAAAATAGGTACGTTGGCCACCAATTTTGCGATAAAAACCCATTTACCGGTTGAAGGGCTTATAAAAGCTACTATTTTCGACCATTTTTGTGGAGGCGTTAGTGAAGAGGATTGTTTGTCTGTTATAGAAAAAATGTACAAAAAAGGTGTGAGTTCTGTTTTGGATTATTCTGTGGAAGGCAAAGAAACCGAAAACGAATTTGACGCTGCCAAAGATAAAATTTTAAAAATCATCGACTTTGCCAAAGAACGCAATTCCATTCCCATTGCGGTATTTAAACCTAGTGGATTTGGCCGGTTTGCCCTTTATGAAAAAGTGGGCAGCAAAATCGCTTTAAACAATGAAGAGCAAGCCGAATGGAAAAGAATTGTTGGCCGTTTTGATGAAGTATGCCAAAAAGCCAAAGAACACGACGTTGCCGTTTTAATTGATGCTGAAGAGAGCTGGATGCAAACCGCCGCTGATGCCTTGGCAACAAAAATGATGGCCCAATACAATACCGAAAAGCCCATTGTTTTCAATACCCTGCAAATGTACCGCCACGACCGTATGGCGTTTTTAAAGCAAGAACATAAAAAAGCCATAAAAGAAAATTATTTTTTGGGCTATAAATTGGTTCGGGGCGCTTATATGGAAAAAGAAAATGACCGTGCAGAGGCCATGAATTACAGCTCACCCATTTGTTTTAGTAAATCGGCCACCGACGATAATTTCAATAAAGGATTGCGTTATATGATGGACAATTTAGAGCGTATATCCATTTTTGCAGGAACACATAATGAAGACAGTTGCTATTTGTTGATGCGTTTAATGGCAGAAAAAGGAATTTTAAATAACGATCCCCGAATTTGGTTTGGACAACTTTATGGCATGAGCGACCACATTAGTTTTAATTTGGCCCATAAGGGTTATAATGTAGCTAAATATATGCCTTTTGGCCCGGTGAAAGATGTGGTGCCTTATTTAATTAGAAGGGCAGAGGAAAACACTTCGGTTGCAGGGCAGACCGGTAGGGAATTAGCTTTGTTGACCAAAGAAAAGAAGCGTAGGAAAGCTTGATTTACAACTGTTTTTTTAAAATGGATTTAATTTCAGAATGTGGGGTATAAAAGTCAATTTGTTCCAGTTCTGAAAAAGGGATAGGTTTTAATGTTTGTGAGTTTTTTTCTTTTACAATCCAAATATTATTTACCGACGATTTTTCTAAAACTTCATTTTCAGAGATCATAACTTCATTCATTTTTTCGCCCGGGCGCAATCCTGTATATTGTATTTCAATATCGCCTCTTTTTTTGTTGTATAATATTATCATGCGCTCAACAATATCCAAAATTTTAATGGGTTGGCCCATGTTAAAAGTGAAAGTGCTCGTTTCGTTTTTAGGGAATTCTGCAATCTTCAATATTAAATGGCAAGCGTGACGTTTACAAATAAAATATCTGGAAATGTCTTTATGGGTTAAAGTTATTGGTGTTCCGTTTTCCAGTTGTTTTTTAAAAAGTGGCACTACCGAGCCGTTCGAGCCCAATATGTTACCAAACCGTGCACTGAAAAAAGCCGTATTGTACTTTGCGTTTAAATAGGCTAAGTGCTTTTCGGCGATGCGCTTGGTCATGCCCATAATGCCTTTTGGGTTCACTGCTTTATCGGTCGAAACAAAAATGAATTTTTTTACACTGAATTGTATTGCAAGCTCGGCCAATTGTTTGGTGGCAAAAATATTGGTCCTTACCCCTTCAAACGGGTGTGCTTCCATTAAAGGAACATGTTTGTAAGCAGCGGCGTGAAAAACCAGTGTAGGTTTGTACTTTTCAAAAAGAAAATGTAACGACGAAGAATCGTTAATATTTAAAAGATGGTAGTTGGTATTGTTTTTACGGGCGCCTTCTAAGGTTTTTATTAAATCGTAAAGTGGCGATTCGGCCATATCGACCAAAACCATATGTTTATAGTTACAGCCCAAAAGTTGTTTTGAAAGCTCGCTACCAACCGATCCCGCAGCACCGGTTATTAAAATAATTTCATCTGAAAAATCAAAAGGTGTAGTGTGTGCCTTAGGAACACTTTGGTTTTGAAACAAACCACTGCCAATTAATAATTGATCTATTTGATGCGCTATTTTTCCGTCCATTAAAACAGTATCATTAAAGCAATGTTTAGCGTTTTACACGATTACAAAGTATGAATAATAAATGGATTTACCCTTTCTGAAATGGAGTTGGAAATCAAAAAAGGATAATTTTTAGAGCAATAATTTATTTGGCAATTACTTTTACAACGGTAAGCACAATAAGTTTTAAGTCGAAAAAAAAGCTTCTT
>CAZZDI010000208.1:0-4623 GCA_964653155.1 uncultured Flavobacteriaceae bacterium
AGTTCAGGGCTTTCCAGCTATTAACAAATAATCTCATGAGTTAGTCACTCTTCCTTATTGTCGGCTGCAAAAATATAAAAATTTTATTATGCGTACATAGTAAAATTAATTTTTAACACATTCATTACGAAAATGATAAAGAAATCACTAATTACTCCGTTTAATACCAAATATAATACTGCTCCTTTTTCGAAAATAGAACATTCCGACTTTCTTCCCACGATAAAAGAAGCCATCAAAATCGCTAAAAACGAGGTAGATGCCATTGTAAACAACACCGAATCACCCAACTTCGAAAACACCATTGAAGCTTTGGATTTTTCGGGTGAGCAATTAGACCGAATTTCGAGTATTTTTTTCAATTTGAACGCTGCCGAAACCAATGAAGAGATTCAAAAAATAGCACAGGAAGTTTCGCCTTTACTTTCAGAGTTCAGTAACGACATCACTTTAAATGAAGCATTGTTCAAACGTGTAAAAGCCGTTTACGAACAAAAAGACCAACTTGAATTAACCACTGAACAAAACACACTTCTCGATAAAAAATACAAAAGTTTTTCGCGTAATGGCGCGAATTTACCCGAGGACAAAAAACTAAAGTTAAGAGAAATCGACAAAAAGTTGAGTCAGCTTAAACTGAAATTTGGCGAAAACGTACTGGCCGAAACCAACAAGTTTGAATTGCACATTACCAATGAAGACGACTTGGCCGGGCTGCCCGAAGGTGCTAAAGAAGCTGCCGCTCAAACGGCTGAAGCCAAAGGCAAAGCAGGTTGGTTGATTACATTGGATTACCCCAGCTACATTCCGTTTATGACCTATGCCGATAACCGCGAACTCCGTAAAAAACTTGCCATAGCCTTTGGTGCAAAAGGGTTCCATAATAACGAATTGGACAATCAAGAAAATGTATTGACCCTTGCCAAACTACGCCACGAACGTGCCAATTTACTGGGCTACAAAACCCACGCCCATTTTGTTCTGGAAGAACGCATGGCAAAAACACCGGAGACCGTTGAAAAGTTCCTCAATGAATTATTGGAAAAAGCCAAACCGGCAGCCGAAAGGGAATTCAAAAACCTGGAACAATTCGCAAAAGAATTAGACCAGATCAAGGCATTGCAAAAATGGGACGGCGCCTATTATTCTGAAAAACTAAAACAAAAGCTTTTCGATTTGGATGACGAAAAACTGAAACCCTACTTTAAGCTAGAAAATGTTATCAATGGCGTGTTTACCGTTTCCAACAAACTTTTCGGGTTGCATTTTGAAGAAATAAAAGACATCGATAAATACCACGACGAAGTTTTAACCTATAAAGTAACCGATGGCGACGGCAATTACATTTCTATTTTATACGCCGATTTTTTTCCCAGACCCGGAAAGCGTAATGGCGCTTGGATGACGGTTTACAAACCGCAATACGTAAAAGATGGCGAAAATAGCCGCCCACATATTTCGATAGTTTGCAATTTTACCAAACCGACAAAAACCAAACCGTCGCTTTTAACTTTTAACGAGGTAACCACCCTGTTTCACGAATTTGGGCATGCGCTGCATGGCATGCTGGCCAACACCACCTACCCCAGTTTATCGGGCACTAGTGTGTTTTGGGATTTTGTGGAATTGCCCAGTCAGGTTTTAGAAAACTGGTGCTACGAAAAAGAAGCCCTGGAATTGTTTGCCACGCACTACGAAACAGGCGAAGTCATCCCCATGGAACTCATTGACAAAATAAAAGCCTCGGCTACGTTCCACGAAGGCATGCAAACGCTACGTCAATTGAGTTTTGGGCTGTTGGACATGAGCTGGCATGGTAGTGACCCAGCAAGCATTAACGATGTTAAGAAGCATGAAATCAAGGCTTTTGAAAACACAAAACTTTATCCAGATGTTGCAGAAAACTGTATGAGCACATCCTTTTCGCATATTTTCCAAGGCGGTTATTCGTCAGGCTATTACAGTTACAAATGGGCCGAGGTACTCGACGCCGATGCTTTCGAAATGTTTAAGGAGGAAGGTATTTTCAGCGAAACCGTTGCACAAAAATTCAAAGACAATGTGTTGTCGCAAGGCGGATCGGAAGACCCTATGACCCTTTACAAACGCTTCCGCGGAAAAGCGCCCCAACCAGAAGCACTATTGCGCCGAGCTGGATTGATTGAGAAGTAGTTTTTTTGCTTAAATTTGAATAAAAACTCTTTATGCCCAACCACCAAATAAACCCCAACAAGTGGATCGATTTATATTCCGACTACTTGTTCAATTACACCATTTCCCGCGTAAGCGATAGAGAAATTGCGCAAGATTTGGTGCAGGACACCTTTTTGGCCGGGCTTAAATCCATGAAAAACTTTAAAGGGGAAGCCAGCGAACGCACATGGCTCATTTCCATTTTAAAGCGAAAAATTATAGATTATTACAGAAAGATAAATTCCAACAAAGGCCAAGCCGAAGTTAGGATGAACTACAACTCGGGCGATGACACCGAAGGCGACTGGCTGGAAGAACGTGTGGGCGACCCATTCGACAAAACCGCCCAAGACACTCTTGAAAATCAAGAATTGGGCAATACCATTTACGATTGTTTGGAAAAACTGCCTAAAAAGCAAGCCGAGGTTTTTAAAATGAAAACCATTTTAGAACATGATACCGAAGCTATTTGTAAAGAACTGAATATTACACCGTCTAACCTTTGGGTAATTATCCACAGGGCACGTACCGCCTTGGCCGAATGCCTAAAAGAAAAATGGTTTTAATTATGTGTGCAAAATTTAAAGTGTTTATGCCTTGCAAAAAAGTAAATCATGTATGCGACAAAGCACAGTATTGCGAAGCTACATTTTGGGAAAAAATAGTCTTGCACTTTCATTTAATTTTCTGTAGGGCCTGCCGCAAATACACCAAAAACAACAGCAAATTAACCCAAGCCGTAAAAAACTCGAAATTAAGGTGCCTAGACAAAGCCTGTAAAGAAAATATGAAAAAGGAATTGAAAAAGGCTATAGAGAAACAATCGGTCTAACCCGTTAAAACCCAAAGCAGCAACCAAAAAATGGGCAACCCTTCTACCCAAAACGCCGTATAATATTTATTCCTTCCTGTTTTAGAACACACCACAAACAAGCCCGTCACCACGGAAACGAATGACAAAACCAGAATCCATGACGTAGAGGTTTCATCTTTTAAAAACTCCATAAAAAACATGATCAACAGCAAAGCTGCCCCCAATAGTTTAGTCGCAGCAATTCCTATTTTTTGTGGCACGGTAGAGAGTTTTAAACTGTCATAAGCCAAATCCCTGATTTCAAAAGGCAACATCAAAACCACCACAAAAACAAAACGCTGAATGGCGGTGATGATGACGTCCCAATTTATTAGATATTCATTGTTTATTAACGGCAAAAACACGGTCACCCCACTCCAAACCAAGGCAATCAAATAAATTTTGAGTCCGCTTACACTCCTCAAGTTTTGCTGTTGATCCATAAAAAAATGTTTTGGCAAAAACGGAATGGCGTAAAAAAAAGTTATCAGCCCAAAAACGGCAATACACAACAAAGTATTTTCATGGAGTTGCCAAGCATAGTAACACATCAATAAAAAACAGACCAAAGAAAACATTTGGATATACTTGAGCCAATTGGCCAAGCTTCTATGATGAAATTTTGCCACTCCAAAGTACTTCACAAAATTGTATCCGGTAATTGATGCATAAAAAATAAAGCACAGCACCCTTCCATCATACGGCACACCGAATTCCTTAAGCGTTAACCAAGCCAGGGCACACACCGCCAAAGCCACATGGATGCTAGCGTTTATATAAAAATCGAAAAGTTGCTTAAACAGCCTCATTGAACAAAAATAATCAAACTGTTGATAAGACTTCCTTGCGGTTGAAAACTTTCCATTTCTTGCAATAAAAAGGCTTAAATAATGCTTATTTTTGCAAATTATATATTGAAAACGCACATTCATGAATACAAACGCTTTTGCATTGCGTCATATAGGCCCCAATGAAGCCGACCAAAAACAAATGTTGAACACACTTGGTCTAGACAGTTTAGATCAGTTAATTTATGAAACCATTCCAGACGATATTCGCCTAAAAAATGGTTTGGACCTAGACGACCCCATGACCGAATATGAGTATTTGCTGCATATTCATGAACTTTCAAAAAAGAACAAAGCTTACACTACCTATATTGGTTTGGGGTACCACCCCACCATTTTGCCGGCTGTTATCCAGCGTAACATTCTTGAAAACCCAGGTTGGTACACTGCCTACACGCCCTACCAAGCCGAAATTGCACAAGGTAGATTGGAAGCGCTTTTAAACTTCCAAACTATGGTGATTGACCTTACCGGAATGGAAATTGCCAACGCTTCGCTTTTAGATGAAGCTACTGCAGCAGCCGAAGCCATGAGCCTTCTGTTTGCCGTTCGTGAGCGTGACCAGAAAAAAGCGGGCATAAACAAGTTTTTTGTTTCTGAACATATTCTGCCACAAACGCTTTCTATATTAGAAACCAGAGCTACCCCTATTGGCGTGGAATTGGTGGTTGGCAAAGAAGACGAATTCGATTTTTCGGAAGATTTCTTCGGAGCCATTTTACAATACCC
>CAZZDI010000209.1:0-2269 GCA_964653155.1 uncultured Flavobacteriaceae bacterium
CTATTTAGGGTAAAGTGCTTCATAAAGATTTTCGGGAGGTGGTCTTCTGGAATGGTTTTCTGCGCTTCAGTATCTTTTATGGCAGCAAGGCTATTGGGGGCTACCATCATGAGAGGGCTTTTTCAGGTGCTGAACCTAATGGTCGATGGTTCTGTTGGGTGCAGCCAATGCGCCAATTTTTATCAAATCTTCAAAAAAAAACTACTCGAACTAATATGTTTTAACAAGACATAAAAAGATTAAATAATCTTTTTGATAACGCGCAGTTTGTGTGTGTGCGTTCTGCGATCGGCGTTAAAAATTCCAGAATGGTCCAAGCGGTCAATTCTCACTTTTCCGTGGGCGTGGATAATGTAGTTGTCTTTCATAATGATGCCCACATGGGTGATGACGCCATCCTGGTTGTCAAAAAATGCCAAATCGCCCGGTTCGCTTTCTTCAATAAAACTGAGGGCTTCACCTTGAGTGGCCTGTTGTGAGGCATCGCGGAGCAGTTTATAGCCGTTCAATTTATACACCATCTGCGTAAAGCCAGAGCAGTCAATGCCAAAGGGGGTTTTTCCGCCCCATAAATAGGGGGTTCCCAAATATGAGAAAGCGGTTTTTATAATGTTCGGTTTGCTGTTTTTGTAATCAATAAAAGCACCATCGTATTTGTGATTTAAAAGATGAAGTCCGTTTAAGGTAGCGCCCATGGAAATGGGGAAAATTTGTTGGCTGTCGTCTTCTATAAATTCAACCAGATCGGCCGAAAGTTTTTGGGGTTGGTTGTGCAGCGCTTTGTAAGCGTCTTCGTTAATTTCAAGGTATTGTTTGTTGTCTATCCAGCCTTCGTACTTGTCAAAAAATAGACGAATCCTGCTCCAATTTTTGCGTTGTTCCAGTACTTTAAAAAACTCGCCATACAGCACTTGCGAAACCAACTCGCTAGTGTCGGCAGGTTCATTTCTAAGGGGGACAATGCTTAAATTACAAATTCCGTATTGCATTAAATACTTTTAGTTGCGTTCAATAATCATGGCCGATGCCCCGCCGCCGCCGTTGCAAATGGCTGCCGCACCTATTTTTGCTTGGTTCTGTTCTAAAACGTTGAGAAGCGTAATTAAAATTCTAACTCCGGAACAACCCAACGGGTGACCCAAAGAAACCGCGCCACCATTAACATTGACGTTGGAATCGTTAAGTCCCAAAATCTTCATATTCGCCAAACCAACTACCGAAAAAGCTTCGTTAAATTCAAAAAAATCAACATCTTCAATAGTAATGTTTGCTTTTTTCAATGCTTTTGGCAGCGCTTTTGCGGGAGCCGTTGTAAACCATTTGGGTTCGTGGGCGGCATCGGCATAGCTTTTAATGGTAGCCAAGGGTTTTAAGCCCAGTTCGTCGGCCTTTTTTTTGCTCATTAAAACCATAGCGCCGGCTCCATCATTTATGGTGGATGCATTGGCCGCTGTTACGGTGCCGTCTTTTGAAAATGCTGGTCGCAATTGCGGAATTTTATCTATTCTAACATTTTTGTATTCTTCGTCTTCGGTAACGATAATGGGGTCGCCTTTTCGTTGTGGTACTCCAACAGGTACTATTTCGTTGGTGAATTTTCCGTTGTTCCAAGCATCTGTTGAGCGGTTGTAAGATTGAATGGCGTAAGCATCCTGCTCTTCTCTAGTAAATTCGTATTCAGCCGCACAAGTATCGGCACAAACGCCCATCGCATTTTGGTCGTACGCATCAACCAAGCCGTCTTTTTGCATGCCATCCACTAAAGTTGTAGAGCCAAATTTGGTTCCCGTACGGGCATGCAAGTAATGCGGAATAAGGCTCATGTTTTCCATGCCGCCGGCAACTACTATTTCGGCATCGCCAAGTGCAATAGCTTGTGCGGCCTGCATAACGGCTTTCATCCCCGAGGCACATACTTTGTTTACCGTTGTGCACGGTACGGTGTTGGGGATGCCGGCATAAATGGCGGCTTGCCTAGCAGGGGCTTGCCCTGAACCCGCTTGTACTACGTGCCCCATTAAAACTTCTTCCACCAAGTTTGGTTCAAGGTTTATTTTTTCCAAAGCGCCTTTTATGGCAATGGCGCCCAACTTTGGGGCCGGTACGGAAGACAGAGCACCCATAAAGCTGCCAATAGGCGTTCTGGCAGCAGAAACAATAACAACTTGGTTATCCATTAGTTTAAAATCTTTACTTTAGTACTTGCGAAAATAGCGATTTTTTGACAGAAACTTGAACGTTTCCACTATTATAAAAAAGCCCAACCCTC
>CAZZDI010000209.1:2369-4597 GCA_964653155.1 uncultured Flavobacteriaceae bacterium
CTCTTATAAATTTATTACATTTGATTTTTAGATGAAAGACTTTATAAATAAGCTATATAGAAACCATTCCTTGATCTACAAAGGGTTGTTGTTTCTTTGCTCCACGGTTTTAATTGTGTATTTGTTCCCCAAAAGTGGAAAATTCAGGTACACTTTTGAAAGAGGAAAGCCTTGGCAGTCTGAAAGTTTACAAGCACCTTTCGATTTTGCCATTAAAAAGACCGATGAAGAAATAGCTGCCGAAAAAAAGGAAATTGTTGAAAATGCCGTCTTGTATTTTACTTTGGATACTCCGGTTGAAAATAAGGTGCGCGAAGGGTTTAAATCGCAATTTCGAGCCACATTTCCAGATTCAATTTCCAGAGCCGTTTCTGGAAAACTTTTTCAAACGGGAGAAAATATCATATCGCAACTCTATGCTTTTGGAATTTTAACCGAGAACCACGATTTCCCAGAAAACAAACGGGTAGCTATCATAGATGGCAGGGAAGAGGTGAATGACGGTTTTTATTCTAATTTGACTAAACAAGACCAAGTGCCTCGTGTTATAGACCACGTTCTGGAAAAACATAAATTGAAACAATACAAAACCGCTTTCGTTTCGTTGTTTTTCGATTTGATCGAGCCCAATTTAACCTACAACAAAGTTTTTTCTGATAAAGTGCTTCAGGACGAATTAGGGAAAATTTCATACACCAAAGGGAGTATTGCCAAGGAAACACTCATCGTTTCAAAAGGTGAAGTGGTTGAGGGTAGCAAGTATCAGATTTTGAAATCATTACAATCGGAATACGAATCGCAGGTTTGGAGCCAGTCCAATTACAATTGGATATTGTTTGCGTATGTTTTATTGGTATCGTTGGTGTTGCTCATGCTGTTTTTGTTTTTAAAGAAATACCGTCCCAAAGTTTTTGAGGATAATACAAAAGTTACCTTTATTTTCTTTAATATTTCGTTGCTTGTTTTTATTGCCGCCTTAGTGGTTAAATATGATGCGAAATACATTTATATTGTTCCAATTTGTATTTTGCCGCTGGTGTTCAAGGCTTTTTTTGATGCTAGATTGGGGCTGTTTGCCCACGTGCTTACCGTGTTGCTGTTAGGCTTTATTGTGCCCAATAGTTATGAGTACATTTTCCTTCAAACTATAGCGGGCATTGTAACGATATTAACAGTTTCTGAATTGTACAAGCGTGCCAATTTGTTTATTTCGGTAGGACAAATTACCCTGATCTATATTATAGCTTATTTTGCTTTTTTCGTTATCCACGAAGGCAGTGTGGAAACTTTGCAATGGGAAACGTTCATTTGGTTTATTCTGTGCGGACTGGCTACTTTATTCGTCCAGCCGCTCATTTATGCCTATGAAAAATTGTTTGGCTTGGTGAGTGACGTGTCGCTTTTGGAGCTGTCTGATACCAATTCTAAATTATTGAAAGAATTGGCGAACGTAGCACCTGGTACATTCCACCATTCCTTAAATGTAGCCAATTTGGCTGAAGCTTCGGCCAACGAAATTGGTGCCAATGCCATGTTGGCCAGGGTAGGGGCTTTGTATCATGATATTGGTAAAATGAAAAACCCCACTTACTTTACAGAAAACCAATCCACAGGAATCAACCCACATGATGAATTGTCAGCCAAGGAAAGCGCCAGAATTATTATCGACCATGTTTTAAATGGTATTGAAATTGCTCGAAAAAATAACCTTCCAGACCGGGTTATTGATTTTATCCGTACACATCACGGCACTAGTTTGGTGTATTATTTCTATATGAAGGAAAAAAAGGAATATGAGGTAGTAAATCCAGAAGATTTTAGTTACCCCGGGCCAAGACCATTTAGCAAGGAAACTGCTATTTTGATGATGTGCGATAGCATTGAGGCGGCCTCAAAAAGTTTAAAAGACCCCAATTCTACTAAAATAGAGGCATTTGTTGAAAACATCATAAATAAACAGATTGAAGATGGTCAATTTTTAAATGCCAATATTACATTTAAAGAAATTCAATCAATAAAGAAAGTGCTAAAGCACAAGCTAGCAAATATTTACCATTTAAGAATTGAATACCCCGAATAAAATTTATAAAAAAGTATAAAAATAGTTGTATGCTTCTTAGGTTTAAATTACATTTGCAACCGCAATTTTATTGCAAGGTTCTTATTAAAGTTTAGGAGAGGTGCCAGAGTGGTAATGGAGCAGATTGCTAATCTGTCAACGCGTAAGT
>CAZZDI010000210.1:0-4573 GCA_964653155.1 uncultured Flavobacteriaceae bacterium
ATGCACAGTATAAAACTGTACATGGTTTTATCAACTAAACTAAAACTAAATTTTAGTAACCCGGATTTTGCGGGTATTCTCCATCATCAAGCGCGATTGCAGATAATGGAATAGGTCTTAATATTTTAAAATTACCATCTGAACCTAAAAAGGGATCGGTACCAGAATCGGCAAGAGTTTTTATGTCTGGATTTCTAACCTTGGTGTATTCCATAAGTTTTCCGGTGCGTTTTAAATCCATCCAACGGAATCCTTCGCCAGCCAATTCGCGAGCTCTTTCATCTAAAATAAAATCCAAATCAACAGTTGCTACTGCATCGGCTCCCGCCCTTTGACGAACAGAGTTTACACGTGCCAGTGCATTACCAGGGTTGTTAGATTGCAAATACGCTTCGGCAGCAATCAAATAAGTTTCGCCTAATCGGGCTAAATACAAATCGTGGGTGTACTGCACCGAAGGCGTTGAAGTTTGCACTCTATCAAACTTTCTAAGTGCAGGAAAATCGGTTTGGTTCAACCCATCCCACCAATGTGGATCTATAGGAGAGATTATTGTATTCGTTCTGTTATCAGGATCTTCAGCTCTCCAGTTATCAACATTTGCAATTTGATCGGGGGTTCTAGGATAATAATACTGTACGGGGGTATTTTCAGGGTCTAAAATCCAACCAGAATATGGTGTTGTTTTAATATTCAGGAATGTACCCTCAAACCTCGTATCATTGTCGTCAAATAAAGTAAAAAGGTATTCGGTAGGGTGCAAAGCGTTCTTTTTGTTTACACCATCGTCGCCCCCCTGTACCAATGGCCCCCATGGATAATCCCAGTTATGAGCACCACCATTTTGAGTAGAACCAGGGGAGTATTGAATAGACCATAAAATTTCTTCATTATTATCATTTTCATAAGCAAACAAATCATTGAAAGTAAGGTTAAGGTCTTGGCCGTTTATGGCAGCATCGGCTAAAGTTGCCGCTGTACCAAAATCTGAATCCAGTCCATAGTCTTCGTAACCACGTGTTAAATATACTTTTGCCAGGATATGTTGGGCGGCTCGTTTGGTTACTCGTCCAAAATCGCTTTGTGTTTGCGGAAGTTGGCCAACAGCTTCGGTCAATTCATCGATTATGAACTGGTAAACATCGGTTGCTGGATTACGATCAAAATGGGTAATGGGGCTATTTACAACATCTGTAACCAATGAAACATCTCCAAAATGCTGTACCAATAGGAAATAGAAATAAGCTCTAATGGTTTTCAACTCGGCGATTCTGGTTTCCAGTTCGGTAAACGGTTCCGTTTGGCTGGCATAGTCTAAAGCCAAATTTGTTTTTTGAATACTCTGGTAAGTGGTACGGAACAAATCTTCAACTTCACTATTGCCAGGGGTTAAACTTTGGTATGAGGACAAACCCAAAGGCACCTCTGAATGTGCATTGAAAAACAAGTCTGTTCCTGCACAAAAAATATAAGGCGTAGGTTCGTAAATATCTCTTAACGAAGCGTAAGCGGCGTTAACCAAACTTTCGTAGCCATCTTGGGAACCATAATAATTTTCTGCTGTCGTGTTTCCAAGGTTGTCTTCTTCAAGAAAATCGGAACAGCTAACAAAGGCCAACCCGATAAAGATTGATAATATTTTTAGTTTTATATTTTTCATCGTCTTAAAATTTAATGTTAACACCTAGTTGGTAAATCGAGTAGCCTGTATTGTTGGCATCTACACCAGACATTCCAGCTCCAGCCCATTCTGGGTCGAACCCTTCATAATCGGTAAACGTAAATGGATTTAAGGCATTAGCATAAACACGTAATTGCGATAAGCCCAATTTGCTTAAGGTGTTTTGTCCAAAATTATATCCCAAAGTAATGTTTTGGATACGCACAAAGGAAGCATCTTTGTTATAACCAGGATAACCATAATCCTCGGCATCTTCACCCCAATATTCTCCTTGGTAAGTGGCTTGCGGATGAGTGTTGGAATATCTGGATCCGGTTATTGGGTTGTCTCTTTTGTAATAAGGTACATCCAATATCACTCTACTGTTAAAATCGGTGAACTCAGTATGGAAAGGGCTGTATTGCAGTACTCCTTGTTTAGTATAAACCGTTGCCGACAGATCCCAATTTTTATAAACAAAATTGGTTGAAAAAGTACCAATCCAATCTGGAATTGGTGAGCCGAGTACGGTCATATCGTTATCTATGTCAATATTTCCATCACCGTTTAAATCTTTTACTTTTGCAGTTCCTTCCATAGCTTGTAAATCTTCAGGGGCAAGCTCATCACGCTGCCAAACGCCATCAAAAACCATGGCATAGATAACATCAACAGGTTGCCCAATAAACCATCGGTTCGGTACATCGTCTTCTTTCTTTCCGTACAACTCAACAATTTTGTTGGTGTTTTTTGAAAAGATGAAATTGGTTTCCCACCTAAAGTCACCATTATCGATATTGACTGTTTTTAACTGAAATTCAATCCCTTTATTGCTAACCGACCCAACGTTGTCAATCATTGACCCCCAACCCGTTGGCATGGCTAATTTACGTTCCATTAGCAAATCTAAGGAAAGGCGGTCGTACACATCAATAACACCGGTTACTCGGTTATTGAACAAACCATAATCAATACCGAAGTTCCATTCGCGTGTGCGCTCCCATGTTAAATCTGAATTAGCAAGTGCACTAGGCACAAATCCGTTTGCGCTATCTCCATCCCAGTCATAATACGTTTGGTTATTTAAAGCCGATTGCGTTGAGTAAGGGGAAATATTATTGTTTCCGGTGTAACCGTAACTAAGGCGCAACTTTAAATTGTTGATTTCAGAAACGTTTTGTAAAAAAGGTTCGTCACTCATTTTCCAAGCAGCGGCCGCTGAAGGAAACACCGCCCATTTGTTGCCCGGCGCCAATTTTGAAGAACCATCCCATCTTACGGTAGCTGTTAATAAGTATCTGTCTTTAAATGAATAATTGGCTCTATTGGTAAAAGATAATAATGTGCTTTTTTCAAAACCTGTTGACGAATCCCTTTGTGGTGCACTTTGCGTATTGTACCATAGCGATTGAAACGGTACATCTCTTCCATAAGCAAATGCCGTTTCAAAGCGGTTATATTGCGATGATTGTATAAAATCGTATGAAATGTTGTGTTCTCCAAAATCCTTTTTTAAGGTAATCTGGTTGTCTAAAATATAATTTAAACTGATATCGTTCCACATTCTAGCCACGGTTATAGATCGTGTTGCGAATCTATCTTTATATTCCCCACGTCTTTCAAAACGCGCACTTGGAGAAAAGGTTGAGCTTAAAGTAATCCAATCTGCTGGACTATACTTCAAATAAAAGTTTGAAACAACATTATATTGTTGAACGTTCCAATAGGAGTTGTTGTCTAAAAAAGTGTAAGGACTAACGTTACCTGAAATGCCAATCATGGGAGATTGGATCAGGTTGCCTTCCAAATCTCTGGAAGGCGCATAGCTTGGCATTCTAAAAAGTTGCTGCGTATAGCCTTGTCTAGAAACAAGTTCTTGGTCGGAATAGGCTAGATTAATGTTGGCTCCCATAGAAAATTTATCACTAAAAATGCCATGTACGCTAGCTTTAAAATTATATTTATCGTACGATTGCCCTTTAGCATTTCCATTATCACCTTGATATCCAAAACCTATTACATAGCTTCCTTTTTCACCACTATTTGAGGCCGAAATAAAATGGTTTTGCTGGATGCTTGGCTTTAAAAATTCGCCAAGCCAATCGGTGCCATTTCGGTTGCTAAGGTTTTCTTCCCAATAGTTTTGTCCGTTATCGCCAATAATTTCAGGAAAACCAAAATATGGAGAATCTACCACGGGATTTCCAAGGTAAAGTGCTCTGGCTATCTCTCGGTCTTGCTGCCACATGACACTTTCGTCATAACTGTTCAAAAAATCGGGCATATTGGCAATTTCCCTAACCCCAGTGAAACCTGAGTAAGAAATAGTTGACTTCTTATTTTTGACCCCTTCGCCAGATCGGGTTGTAACGATAACGACACCATTTGAACCTCGCGATCCGTAAATGGCTGTTGACGAGGCATCTTTCAGGATATCAATTTGCACAATATCATTGGGGTTCAAAAAGTCGATATTATCAATCATAACACCATCCACAACAAAAAGCGGAGCGCCACCAGTAAGAGAGTTAGCACCACGAATTTGAATATCGAATCCTGCGCCTACAGAACCCGTTCTTTGCGATATGTTAACACCTGAGGCATTGGCCTGTAAGGCTTGCATTGGGCTGGTTGCCCCAACACGATTAAGTTCTGTGTTTCCAATTGATGAAACCGCTCCGGTTAAATCGGCTTTTTTAATACTTCCGTAACCTACAATGACCACTTCATCCAATTTGGAAACATCTTCTTTCAAAGAAACATTGATAGATGTTTGGTTGCCCACAAGAATTTCCTGGGTTAAATAACCAACGTAGGAGAACACTAAAGTACTATCACCGTCGTTAACCGTAATGGAATAATTTCCATCAAAATCAGATTGCGTTCCTACGTTGGTTCCTTTTACCAAAATAT
>CAZZDI010000211.1:0-4563 GCA_964653155.1 uncultured Flavobacteriaceae bacterium
CTCCAAAAAAAGCGCTCTGAATAATCAGAGCGCTTTTTTTGTGTGTTTCTCACGATTTCAAACCACCTCTTTTAATGGCTGATAACATCTCTCCAACAAGGAACCCGGCTTATTAAAGAAGTAAGGGGAAATATATTGGGGGATCTTTCTTCCAATCTTACAAGCTAATGTAAACACGCCAAGCAAATGATGCCGATTGATGATTCTTAAGTCTTCAGCGGATTTTTTCTTTTGAAGATGCATAACGGTACTTCTCCCCCCAATTCGCATATTTACCAAATAATCCTTCAAATAGTACTTGTTTAGACTTTTGTCTTTAAACCATCGCATACAGACATCATAATCCCCAGCAATTTCAAAATCTTTATCGTAAAGTCCATGCTTTCCATACACCGATTTACGCACAAACATCGTAGTATGTAAGGGCATCCAACCAAAATAAAGCTTAAACCTTTTAAAACGCCCCCCATGATAAATTCGCTTAACTACATGCAAATCATCCCTTTTGGAATAAATCCCGTCTCCATACAATACGTCCACGTTCTTTTTTTCAAACACGTAAGCTACAGACGACAACACACTACTATGTAAAAACAAATCATCAGAATGAAGAATGCCCACCACATCCCCTGTCGCTGCCGAAATCCCTTTATTCAATGCATCGTACAAACCCTCATCAGGCTCTGATTTAAACACGGCTATATTATGCTTGAAACGCTCAATCACCCCCAACGTACCATCTGTAGAACCACCATCAATAACAATGTGTTCAATATTGGGGAAATCCTGAGAAAGAACGGAACGCAGACAATCCTCAATATTATTGACTCCGTTATAAACAATGGTAACAATAGAAATCTTCATAAATTACACTCCTTAATCCAGGCAATCGTTAATTCAACCCCCTGTTTTCTGCTAAACGGTAAAACTGGGGCAATTTGTTTCAGTTTCTCGGTAGATAATACATTATTAGTAGTCATGTTTTTCAATCTGAAGCTGGTCATTGGAAATTTTATCCCAAAAACCTTTAACACATCGCCAAACCATCCTGCACATTTAAAAATCCAAAAAGGAACTTTTGGATTTTTTTTTCCCAAGCTGGCAGCAATTTCATCCGCCCATTCACCAATGTGATAAGCTTCATAGTCTCCGGCATAATACAACTGAGCTTTCAAAACCTGTGGAGCATGCAACAAGCATTCTACCTGATGCACCAAATTGCCTATATAGCCATAAGTCTTCCAGCAGGACCTTTCACCTGGGTGCATATAGTGCCCTCTTTTTACAACATTAAAGAATGCTGCATAAGGCTCACTAAAATATGGGCCCCATATAGATGTAGGACGAATAATAGCCCAGTCATATTGATGTGATCGGGAACGTAAAAGCTCCTCCATTCGTTGTTTACTTAACCCATATAAGGTGTGGGGCCGAAAATCCTCATCTGAAACAGGCATATAGCCAGGCATGCAGACGTACATACTAGAAAAGAACAGCACCCTGACAACTGATTGAACGGAATCCAGGGCCTCACACAAATGCTCTGTCCCACGAAAATTCACCGCATAGGCTTCCAAATCTCTGGTCTCATCCAAATCGGTACGAGCAGCCAGATGAATCACCCATTCAGGACGAAAGCTCTCCACAACCTTTTTAACCCCCTCAAGATCGAGCAAATCACACCTAACCCAACTTGCATTCTGCTCCTTAACCTTAGGCTCGTGCAAATCCAGATTCAACACCTCATGCTCTTGGGTAAAAAGAGTAATCAAGTTTGTACCAATAAACCCAGAGCCCCCCGTAACGAGTATCCTCATTATCCAAAAATATTAAACCAATTCCTGTTTTCTAAAATAATTAAAGCGCAAATCAGCCAATAACAAGGCAAGGGCAAAGTACACCACAAGATCGTTATCATACCCCAGATACTGCACCATTAATCCAGCCAAAAATGGCAATCCGACCATTACAAAAAACGAAGCACTTGTACCTACAGCTCCTAAAGTCCTAAACGCCAAAGTTAAAAAAAGTAAAAACCCCAACAAGCCCAAATCAATCCAAATTGTAGCAAATACATTATGGATATTGGATTCGTGAAATACCCCTTCAAAAAAATGATCCAGAAACATAACTCCATTCCCCTTAAAATGATTGAAATCTGAAAGATGAGTCAGTAAGTAAATCCAGAGCTTTATCCGAGCCTTAAACCCATCACCTCCATGACCTTGAGCCGCCACGTCAAAAACCGATTCATCCAGACGTAGCAAACGCTCAATAAACCAAGGAACAAAAAGCCATAAAAAAATGCCAAATGCAAAAACCATTAAGAACCTCCAATACCAGGGCAACTTTTTAATAACGTTGTACCAAAACAAACCCAAGAAAAACAATACCATTACTACCTGTCCGGTACGACTTGCGATATAAAAAAGCGTAAACACCCATATCGCGATTAAAAAGTGCCATAAAATGGAACTGCATCGAAAAATCCGAAAGTGACAAGCACTAAAATACAAACTCCCAAAAAAAGCAACCTTAGAGGCCCAGATATTCTTTTGCGCATTACCAAATAGAGTAATTCCCTGACTAATAGCAAAGGCGTCTGATGAATCCTCAATAGAAAAAGGAAGCATCCACAAATTAAACCAGATAACCTTTCCTAAAACCTGAAGGAAAGATAAAACAAGAACTGTAACAAACAATGCTTCAACCCATCTGAGGTAAGGATTGATCCGAACACTGGCAAGCATAAGAACGGCAGCAACAAAAAAGCTGTAATTGGTCAAAATCTTAAAATAAACCGAAAAAGAGGATTGGGCCCGATACTTAAAAAACATAAAACTGGCCAGCACCATAAAAGCCAGCGCCAAGGCAATTAGCACAACAGCCCTGGCATCCAAAACTTTAGACTTCTCTAAAAGGAAGAACCAAATAGATATCACAGTAAAAGCCCAAAAAACCGGAACATAAATCGGGACCGGAGCTACAAACAAAGAGAAGCAGCTCAGGATAAAACCTCCAATCCAAATACTATGCTTATCTAGCTCCATAGCAAAAAAAACCCTTCAATCTAGATTCCAGGTACCAAATTCGTTTTAAAGCCCCATCCTTATCAAATTTCAACAAAGTCCAACCAGCCATCAAGCCGTGATAAAACAAAAGCGCAGTAAAAACTAAAAAGTTGCCTAAAGAAAAGTGCTTTCGCACATAAGCGCCAAAGCCCAAACCATAACTATTAATTTTTTTTCGGTCCAATTCCCGTACCGATTCATTGGGGTGGTAAAGAACTACCTGAGGAAAATAAACCACTTCTTTACCCACCTTCAATAACCGATAAATCAAATCGACATCCTCACACGAACCAAAGTAGGAGCCAGCACCTAACTCCTCGTCAAACTCCACGACTCCACTACGAAGCTTGACGAACATGGTAATAGAAGATGCAGTGAAAAAAACTTGATGCTTTTTTAGTCTAAAATGCGTCTTCTTCCATTTTTTGAGAGAATCAACTCCGGCTCGATCTACAATCCGCCCCTTCACAACATCGAGCTCCTTGTGCACGAAAAACAAGTCAGCCACAATCGCTAAAGTATCTGCTAGATATTCGCAATCATCATCTGGGAATGCGACAACATCTCCGACAGCCAGCTGAAGCCCTTTGTTTCGAGCATGCGAAAGCCCCTTGGGACAAATACGTAGATATTTCACCTTAAAAAAAAGAATTGGTAATAAGGCCTTCACCTCGTTCTCCAACTCATCGCCCAAATTTTGATCCACCAGAATGACCTCAAAATCCCGATAAACCTGCCGCTGAAGACTGTGCAACAAAGACAATGGCTCTTCCAGCCGATTAATAGTAGCTAAAACAAGTGAAAACTTCATCCCTCCTCATACTTTGCTACCGACAGAGAGGCCTTTAAACTAACCCATATAATGCCTGCGGTAATTAAACCAATCATCAAAACACCACCCAAAAACATACTCAAAACCAAATTCAATCCCACATTAGGTTTTGACTTACGCACAGGTACAACAACTGGTTCTATAACAGAAAAAACAGGCGTTTGCTTCTTAACCGCTAAAAGCGCCTGCTCCCTTTGCTGGGACAACAGCTGATAAACCGAATTGGCCATGTTGTATTTAATTTCCAGATCCTGCAAAACAGCTCCTGAACGTTCCGAAATGGTATTTCGATTGGCGTCCCGATACACAAACAAATTCATCCTGGCGGCTTCAAAATTGGACCTTGCTTCACCCAGCCGTTCCTCCACATAATCCAAGTTTGCTCGCACTTGACTGGTTTTGTATTCAATCACCATGTTGTGCAATAAATCAAGCGCAAACTGCGCCACCCTGGCAGCATATACCGGATCCTCCATAGTCACACTAACTTGCACCAAGCTGGTTTCCTTATCCACACTAATCCCAAGACTCTCTGAACAAGCCATCAAGATACCTTCCTCCTCCTCAGTAAGAAGAATGAGCTGGCCATCCGCTTCAACACCACCCTGTACATCATACGGAAAAATCATATTCTTTAGTGTCCATGGTAAACTAATCGTA
>CAZZDI010000212.1:0-1693 GCA_964653155.1 uncultured Flavobacteriaceae bacterium
CCAGAATACTGGAAGCTTTTGTTGAGGCGTCGAGCGGATTCGAACCGCTGTAGAAGGTTTTGCAGACCTCTGCCTAGCCACTCGGCCACGACGCCAATTTTAAAAAGACTATCAAAAAATATTTTGATACACCTTTGAAATTGTCATTCCCGAGGCGTCGGGAATCTGCTGCAAATGTAAAAAAAAATAACACTATTCAATAGTTAAAATTAATTTTTACGCTTTTCGGTCATTTTTATCGTTACGCGTTCCACATCACCACCTATGGGCGGGTTCAGTTTGCTTACCCAAACCGTAGCTTTATTAACTAATTTATCTTCCTTAAAAATGCGGGTTAAAATACGTTTGGCTACGGTTTCCAAAAGGTGCGATGCCATGCGCATTTCTTCCTTAATCACGCGGTTTAAAAATACATAATCAACCGTATCACTGAGTTTATCGGTGTTTGCCGAGGTTTGTAAATTGGCTTCCACCTCCAAATCCACACGGTAATCGCTACCAATTTTGGTTTCTTCCTTTAGGCAGCCGTGGTAGGCAAAAATGCGAATATTTTCAACTTTTATAATTCCCATGTTGGTGTATTAAAATCTCGATTATCGAGCAAAATTACCTAATTTTACACAGAATTTTTTGAACTAACCCGTTTAGTTTCTGTAATAGGATTAAAATTTATGACAGAAGAAAGAAGATCGCTCAATTTTATCGAGCAAATTATCGAGGAAGATTTGGCCAATGGCCTGCCAAAAAACGATTTGCGTTTCCGTTTTCCGCCAGAACCCAACGGCTATCTGCACATTGGCCATACCAAGGCCATTGGTATCAGTTTTGGGTTGGGCGAATATTACAATGCGCCCGTAAACCTGCGTTTTGACGATACCAACCCCGCCAAGGAAGAGCAGGAATATGTGGATGCCATTAAAAAAGATGTGGCTTGGTTGGGCTATAAATGGGACAAAGAATTATTTTCTTCGGATTATTTTCAGCAGTTATACGGTTGGGCCGTTCAGCTCATCAAAGAAGGGAAAGCTTATGTAGATTCGCAAAGTAGCGAGGCTATGGCCGAACAAAAAGGCACGCCAACACAACCGGGCGTTGATGGGCCGTATAGAAATAGAACGATTGAAGAAAATCTCGATTT
The DNA here is from genome assembly GCA_964653155.1 of uncultured Flavobacteriaceae bacterium. Classification (GTDB taxonomy): domain Bacteria; phylum Bacteroidota; class Bacteroidia; order Flavobacteriales; family Flavobacteriaceae; genus Flavisericum. Next base: position 1,139 of record CAZZDI010000212.1, read on the forward strand.
GTTCGAACGGATGAAAAACGGCGAATTTGATGAAGGTGAACATATTTTGCGTGCTAAAATTGATATGAAGCACCCCAATATGCTGATGCGCGACCCCATTATGTACCGCATCATGAAAAAAGCGCACCACCGTACCGGAACCGATTGGTGCATTTACCCGATGTATGATTGGACACATGGCGAGAGCGATTATATCGAGCAGATTTCGCACAGTTTGTGCTCGTTGGAATTTAAGCCCCACAGAGAGCTTTACGATTGGTTTTTAGACCAAGTGGTCGATACCGACAAATTGCGCCCAAAACAACGCGAATTTGCCCGTTTAAACCTCAGTTATACCATAATGAGCAAACGTAAATTGCTCAAATTGGTGGAAGAAAACATTGTTTCAGGTTGGGATGATCCGCGTATGCCTACCATTTCAGGTTTGCGTCGCCGGGGTTATACGCCCGAAGCCTTGCGCAAATTTGTGGAAACCGTTGGTGTGGCGAAGCGCGATAACGTAATTGATGTATCGTTATTGGAATTTTGCATCCGTGAAGATCTAAACAAACGGGC
>CAZZDI010000212.1:1793-4488 GCA_964653155.1 uncultured Flavobacteriaceae bacterium
CCTATTCCGAAGATACTTCCAAAAAAGTGAAGGGCACCTTGCATTGGGTATCCATTCAGCATGCCGTAAAAGCAGAAGTTCGCGAATACGACCGATTGTTTATGGACGAAGCCCCCGATGCGCACCAAGACAAAGATTTTATGGAATTTTTAAATCCGAATTCCCTAAAAATCATCGAAGCTTTTGTTGAACCAAGTTTAAAAGAAGCCAAAGTGGGCGATAGGTTCCAATTCCAAAGGTTGGGCTATTTTAATGTAGATGACGATGCTTCCGAAGAAAAATTGGTATTCAATAAAACAGTAGGTTTACGTGATTCGTGGGCTAAAGCGAAGCCAAAGCCACAACAGCCAAAGCAGGACAGCAAACCCAATAATCAACAACCGAAGCGAAAGGCCATAAATGTGATTCAGCAATTGGGTAAAAAATATACCAATTACCCGGAAGATAAACAAGCTAAAGTAAAAGCAGAGATTTTGGAGTTGGCCAAAGAGGTAAGCTACGACGAATTGGAACCTTTGTTCAATACAGCGGTTAAAAAGGTAGGTACACGCATTGCGGCAACATTAGTATTGAGCGTTTTATTGAAAAACGGACAAGAAAGAAATGAGGAAATCAATGCGTTTTTAGAAAAGGCTTTGGAAGATACAAATGAGTTGTTGGTGGCCGAGGCGAAGGCCTTATAGGTAGCGATATAGTTTTCGTTGATGCGTTGGTAATAAAAAATAAACCTCTATTATTTTTTTAGCTATCTTTAAGCATACTAACCAATTCAATTAAACTTATGGAATTCAATTTTTTAGCCATAATTGTGGCAGCTGTTTCGGCCTTGGTGGTTGGCTTTATTTGGTACAACCCAAAAACATTCGGTACCGCTTGGATGAAAGCGGCCGATATGACCGAAGAAAAAATGAAGGGCGCCAACATGGCCAAAATTTTTGGTTTGGCACTGCTCTTTGCGTTTTTGCTTTCAATGGCACTTCCCGGTATTGTAATTCACCAAATGGGGGCTATTAGTTTGGTAGGCGGAGACCCATCAACGGCTTTACCGTCGTTTAATGCTTTTATGGCCGATTACTCTGGTGCGTTCAGAACCTTTAAACACGGCGTTTTGCATGGTGTTTTAGCGGGTGTTTTTATTGCGCTCCCTATTTTAGGAACCAATGCTTTGTTTGAACGTAAAAGTGCCAAGTACATTTTTATAAATGCCGGGTATTGGATTGTTACCTTGGGTTTAATGGGCGGTATTATTTGCGGTTGGAAATAAATTTCTGTTTAAAAATACCATTTATTTTTTGTAAACTTTTAACATATTTAAAGACTGAGAATTGTAATTTTCAGTCTTTTCTTTTTTGTATTGATACACTATAAAATTTATTCGTCTTTTAAAGAATTACCGAAAGAGTGGCACACCTTGGCAAAGCATGATGTGTTGTTGCAACACCGTTACCTTCGGGCGATGGAAGAAGCTTCACCAGCAAACATACAGTGGTTTTACATTGGTGTTTTTAAAAATGAAGTGTTGCAAGGCATTGCCATTTCGCAGCGTGTGCAGTTGTATTTAAAGGACATGTTTCGCAACACGCAAGTATCTTGTATAAAAACCTTTTTTAAAGAAGTGATGTCGCGGGTTTTAAAAGGTAATATTTTGGTGCTGGGTAATTTAACGCATACGGGACAGCACGGACTTTTTTACAATTGGGAAACCCTTTCGAAAACTGAGTTTTTTGAGGCCATTTTTTCAGCTTTGGACGAGATTACGGCGCGAATCAAACAGAATCAAAACAAAAAAATAAGGGCTGTCGCTTTGAAGGATTTTTTTAAAGATGATGCCATTCACGAGGCCCAGGCTATTTTCGATTCTGCAAATTTGCACCAAGTGTATGTGCAGCCCAATATGATACTTTCCGTTAGGCCGGAGTGGAACACGTTTCAGGATTATTTGCAAAGCCTCAATAAAAAATACCGCGACCGCTATAAACGGGCACGGAAAAAGCGAAATGCCATTAAAACGGTAGAAATGGATTTGGATGCTATTGAAAAGCACACGCCCGAGCTGCATCGGTTTTACATGAATGTATCGAACAATGCCAAGTTCAATACGTTTATACTTCCCGAAAATCATTTTTATAGTTTAAAACTTCAGCTTAAGGAAAATTTTAAGGTTTTTGGGTATTATTTAAAAGATGAATTGGTTGGTTTTTTTACGCTCATTTTGAACAACCAAGATTTGGAAACTTATTTTTTGGGTTACGATAAGGAACACCAGTACCCAAATCAGCTGTATTTAAACATGCTTTACGATATGCTGGAATTTGCCATAAACCACCAATTTAAAACCGTGGTTTATGCCCGTACCGCCATGGAAATCAAAAGTTCGGTTGGGGCAGAAGCCAAACCCATGATGGTGTATTTAAAGCACACCAATAGTTTTTTAAACGGTATTTTCAGATTGATTTTTAAGCTGATGAACCCTTCGGAAGATTGGCAGGTGCGCCACCCGTTTAAATAGATTTGTTTTTAGTAACTTTCCAAAGTTCTATGTTATTTTGTTTCTGGTAATCAAAGTCAAGGTTTTGTCAGGTCGAGTCTTTCGGCTTTGCTCAAGATAAACTAAAGTCGAGACCTAATTTTATAAATGTTTTTTTAAAGGCTTCTCGACTCCGCTCGAAGTGACATTGAACTTTAAAATTGAACA
>CAZZDI010000213.1:0-4452 GCA_964653155.1 uncultured Flavobacteriaceae bacterium
GTGATAAAAAACCACGTACATTTACGTTTAAAAAGTATCGATAATTCTGTGGATATGTATTACAGTACTAACGGAACGGATTGGCTGAAAATTGAAAATTCTATGGAAACCGCTTCATACAATCACAATGCGCTCAGCGGATTTTTGAGTTTGCGCATTGGCTTGGTTTCCATGGGAGAAGGAAAAGTAAGGTTCAAAAATTTTAAATACACACCACTGGATGATGAAGAGTAAATTTATAATCGCCTTAATATTGTTGGTTTCTTTCGTGCTAAAAGCACAAACAGCGTCAGAGTTTTTTCCGAAGGAAAACTTAATGTCCATCGGCATTTATTACTACCCCGAGCATTGGGATAAAAACGATTGGGAACGCGATATTAAAAATATTTCAGAAATGGGTTTTGAATTTATCCATTTAGCCGAATTCGCTTGGATAAATATGGAACCGAAAGAAGGTGTTTATCGTTTTGAATGGCTCGATGAGGTGATTGGTTTGGCCGAAAAATACAACCTGAAAGTTATTTTGGGCACGCCAACCGCCATTGCTCCCGTTTGGTTGGGCATAAAGCACCCCGAAATTTACGCTATGGGCTCCAACTATTTGCGTGCCGAACATGGAACGCGCGCCCAACAATCGTTAAGTAACCCCATTTGGAAAGAATATTCTAAAAAAATCATTGAAAAATTAGGGCAGCGTTATGGCAAAAACCCAGCAGTTATTGGTTGGCAATTGGATAACGAACCCGAAGCCAAGGAAGATTACAGTCCGTCGTCACAAAGCGCCTTTCAAGACTGGCTTCAAAAAAAATATAAAACTATTGAAGGGTTGAACCACGCTTGGGGCACGGCATTTTGGAGCCAAACTTATTCCGATTTCAGCCAAATAAAAATTCACAATGCCAATCATGTAGGGTGGTGGGGCACCAATCCGCATGCGTTGTTGGATTTCAAAAGATATTTGGCCGATACGCAAGCTGAATTTTTAGATTTTCAGGCCGAAATACTTCGCCCGTTAATTTCAAAAAAACAGTACATCACTACCAACTATACAGCCACAACTTATGGCGCCGACCCGCAACGCACCCAAAAATTGGATTTTAACGCTTTTACCAGCTATCCCAACAAAGGGTTGGCCAATATTGGTGAAAACGGATTTAGGTTGGGCGACCCCAAAGAATTGTCGTTTGCATTGAGCTATTTTAAAAGACCCCAAAGTGTTTCAGGAATTATGGAATTGCAACCCGGTTTTGTCAATTGGGGCAACATCAACCCACTGCTGCAACCGGGCACGTTGCGTATGTGGCTGTACCACTGTTTTGGTGGCGATTTGTCGTTTGCTTGCTCTTACCGTTACCGCCAAATCAATTATAGTGCAGAGCAATACCACAGTGGCATAACTACTTTGGATGGTGAAACACTTTCGCAAGGCGGCAAGGATTACAAGCAGGTTATTGAGGAAATGAAAGTACTTCGAAAAGTCTATAACCCAAATGCAGAGGTGCCTTCAGAATTAAAAAAACGAAAAACGGCTTTATTGTGGAATCATGATAATTGGTGGAGTTTATCCAGACAGAAACAGACCAGCCAGTGGCATACCTTGGGCTTTTTTCAGAAATATTTGGAAATCACCAAATCGTTTGGGGCACCTAGCCAAATTATTGATGAAACGGATACCCTTGAAGATTACAATGTAGTCATCATTCCCGCTTTTGAAATGGTTGACGATGCGCTTATAAAAAAATGGGAGGCTTATGTGCGGCAGGGCGGAAACTTGGTTTTGACGCTTCGAACGGGAGTGAAAGATAAAAACGGACATTTATTCCAATCGGCTTATGCTGAAAAAATTTATCCGTTGATTGATGCTAAAATTGAGTATTTCGACCATTTATTGCCCCACAGCAAAGGCACGATTAAAAGCCATAAAAAAGAATATTATTGGAACAATTGGGCCGATTTGGTTGAAGCAAACCACCCGGAAAATGTGTTGGCGACTTACACGAATCAATTTTATGCCGGAAAAGCGGCGGTGGTCACCAACAAAATAGGAAAGGGCTCGGTAACCTACATTGGCGTTGATACGGACGATGCCCAACTTGAAAAGGACATTTTAAAATCGGTTTACGACAATGCCCAAATTTCAACCGAAAACTATCCTGAAGGGGTGTATGTACACTGGCGCGATGGTTTTTGGGTGGCGGTAAATTATTCATCAAAACCATATAATTTAAATTTGTCAAGCCATTCAAAATTAATAATTGGAGAACAAGTATTGCCGTCTGGAGGCGTAACGGTCTGGACTCAAAAATAGATATTATGAAAAAATCACTTATCCTTTTAAATGTCATCATTTTAGCTTTTATAAGTTGCAAGCAAACAAAAGAAAAGCCACAAGAAAAAATCATTCCAAAATACGAGGCCACATGGGAATCGTTGGAAAAATATGATGAAGCCGCCGAGTGGTTTAAGGATGCCAAATTCGGTATTTATGCCCATTGGGGAGTATTGTCGGTGCCTGCTTTTGCGAACGATTGGTACCCAAGATTGATGCATATTGAAGGCACGAAGGAAAACAAGCACCATGTTGAAACTTACGGAGAGCCTTCAGAATTTGGTTACCACGATTTTGTGCCGCTGTTTGAAGCAGAACATTTTAGTGCGGATGAATGGGCAGAATTGTTTGAAAAATCGGGAGCAAAGTTTGCAGGATTGGTGGCACAGCATCACGATGGTTGGTCCAACTGGGGTAGTGAAATCAATCCGTGGAATGCCGTTGATATGGGGCCAAAACGCGATGTGTACGGCGAATTGGCAACGGCCATCCATAAACGGAACATGAAGTTGGTCGCTTCGTTCCACATGGCCAGAAACCTTCAAATTTTTAAGGAAGAACCCAAAAAATGGCTCAATGATACATCTTACTTTCCATACAATCCTAAAATGCCGACTTCTTCCGAAGATCCACTTTTGGCACAAATGTATGGTAATATTCCGAAGGAAAAATTCAGTAAAAACTGGATTGGCCAGCTCAAGGAAGTAATTGATAATTACAGTCCGGATTTGATTTATTTTGATAGCCAAACCCAAAAAATACCTGAGCAATATCGAAAGGAATTTGCTGCGTATTATTTTAACGATGCAACTGTAAAAAACAAACAAGTAGTGTTTACGCACAAAGAAGGCGAATTTCCGAAGTCTGTCAGTTTAGAGGATTTTGAAAAAGGACGGATGAACCGCATCACCAAAGAATTTTGGCTTACAGATGAAACCGTATCTGTGGGCAGTTGGAGCTATACAGAAGATTTGGGATTAAAAACCCCTGATGAAATTATCCATGTTTTGGTTGATGTGGTAAGTAAAAATGGGGCGTTGATGCTCAATGTTTCTCCCAAGGCTAATGGCGTAATTCCACAAAATCAAAAGGATATTCTTTTAACAATAGGCGAATGGCTAAACGTTAACGGCGAAGCTATTTATGGCACTCGCCCATGGATGGTTTTTGGCGAAGGCCCCACCAAACAGGAAAAATCGGGAATGTTTTTAGATAAAATCACTTATACGCCTCAAGATGTACGTTATACCAAAAAAGGAAATGTGGTTTTTGCCACTATTTTGGGCTGGCCTGGAAACGGTACGCTTATCACTTTAAAATCGTTTTCAAAAGCGGTTTTGGGAGAAAAAGTGCCAAAAATAGCCCAACTTTCTATTTTAGGTTTTGATGGGGAAGTTTCGTTTAATCAGGACGAAAACGGAGTTCATTTTAAAACGCCTAACCAGAAAATAGATAGCAAAGCTTTTGTGGTTAAAATGGAATTGACTGAGTAAAAATCAACATTTAAAAGTCAACCTCTAGGCAATGCAATTTATCGATGAAAAAATATTTATCGGTAATATCGGTAATTTCTTTAGATGATTTGGTGCCGCGAAGTAGAATCGATTTAATGGGGGAGTTTAACAATTGAGCCATTTGCGATGTAGATATACGTCCTTTAAATGCAAAATTACCGCACTCAACGCTCCATGAATGGTAGAATGAAATGGTTTGATTGTTTTCCAGCTTAACTTTTACGCTAGATCGGTTGTGCGACATGTAACTGGCACAGCCTAAACTTTCAGATAAATTAAAAAACAGGTTCAGTTTTTTGCCATGTCTGTACAGTTCAACAGTAAGGCTTTCGTTAAGTGCATAGGGTTCGGTTTGAATGTTTTTTATTTTGTAAAAGTTGTCGTATTCGTTAATCAAGTAATTGCAAGAAGTATTTCGGGTAGCTTTTTCGAGATTAGGTTTGCTGGTTTCTTTTGGTTTGACAGTAACTGTAGTATTTTGTTCTTCTTCAATTTTTAACTTTGCTTCTTGCTCAGCCTTAGCTTTGGCGAGGTATTCCTGACTTTTTAATTCCTGAAGTTTTTTTCTTTCCGCTTCAACCCTTGTGATAGAATCTAGTCGTTGTTTTT
>CAZZDI010000214.1:0-1098 GCA_964653155.1 uncultured Flavobacteriaceae bacterium
CAAAAAAATTGTACTTTTCGGTTTCAGTTGTAAACTATGAAGTTTTTTATTGTTTCATTATTGGTTTTGATGCTTTCGTCGTGCGAGAATTTCAAAGTAAAAAAAACATCTTCCGAAGCTATTTTAAAAGAAGAACTGCAAACTTTCGATTGGAGTGATGTGGATGAATACCCCAGTTTTGAAAACTGCGAATCGTCCATTTCTAAAACCGAAAAAAAAGTGTGCTTCCAGCATACGCTAACCAATCACATAACCGATTTTTTGAAGAACGAAAGAATTGTGGTGACCCAAGATATTTACGATACAGTACTGCTGCAAATGCAAGTGTCCAAACAAGGCGAACTTAAATTGATGGGCACAAAAATGGATAGTTTGACTTTGCAGGAAATCCCGGAAATAGATAGTATAATTAAAAACAGTTTGGACTCGCTACCTAAAATTTTTGCCGCCATAAAACGCGGGCAACAAGTGACGACCGAGTTCAGTTTGCCATTAATAATCAATGTAGAATAATTACTTTTTAAACGTTCGCCCTTTCCATTGGTAGCCCGAAAATAAGGAGGCCAACGCCACAAAAACACTAAAAAACGGATACACCAAAAACGCAAACACAAAGTTTTTAAGTGCTGATTTCTGATTGAAAAACAATGCCGATTTGTAAATTAAACCGAAATCAACACAAAATTTTGCTGCCAAAATATAAATCCAAAATTTAGGGTTTAACGCGCCAAAAATGGAAAGCCCCAAACCAAAAACGACTAAAGCGTTCAGGAGTAAAACCACAAGTCCAGTAAATTTCCCGAAACTATTATTGTAGTTGCTGGTTTTTGCTGCCCAGCGTTTGCGTTGTTCAAATAAATGCTTCCAATTTGGCTGTGCCGAGGTTTCAATAATGGCCTGTTTGCATTTTAAATAGTGTAATTGCTTGGGGTGTGTTTTAGCTGCTTTTTCCAAAAGGAAAATATCGTCGCCACTGGCTATGTTGCTATTCCCTTCAAAGCCGTTTAGTTTTAAAAAAAGATCCTTTTTATAAGTCAAATTCGCCCCGTTGCACAAAAACGGTTTTTTAAGTCCGAAACCACCCATGGTAGCGCCTTG
>CAZZDI010000214.1:1198-4385 GCA_964653155.1 uncultured Flavobacteriaceae bacterium
CGATTGAATCCGAAAATGAAAGCGCCAATTAAAAGCAAATAAGCAACGGTTATAAAGGCGGAAACGATAATCATGCCGAAACCGTGTTTTTTCTGGGTTGGAACGTAAGCACAAAATAGCAGCCCAATACGCTGGGGAGCATAAAATTAAAGGCCCACATTGCGGTTACAGCGCTTAATATAATCACTTCGTTTATGTTGGCCAAAGAAAACAAAAATACAGCCACGCTGCCTTTTATGAGTACATCAAAAACAAAAATTGATGGGATTATAGAAGCCAATAAATACATAGATGAAATGATGGTCATGGCTTCAAAATAATTCAAATTGACGCCGAACAGTTGCAACAAAACGAAAAATTGAAATGAAAAAATGAAGTAACGCATCACGGATAATAAAGCACAAAATCCAAGTTTATTTTTTGGTGTTTTCAATTTTTTTAAAGTTAGTTGCTTTCTGAAGAAAAATAGACAACCAAGTAAAACCATAACCAAAAAGCCAAAAATGAGATAACCTTCAGGTTTTAAAAAAAACATTTTTGGTTGGTAGTTGTTAATGAAAAAGTAGAGTCCGATCGAGCCAAAAACAGTGGTTGCCATCATTTGAAGTACATTGCCTGTTAGGTTGGCTATCATCACTTGTTTTCGTTTTCCAAAAGGGAAATACAAAGCTTTCGCTCCGTATTCGCCGATGCGGTTTGGAGTAAAGAGTGATGCCGTTAGCGATCCTAAGCTTTGTTCGGAGGCTTGTTTAAAGTTGGTTTTTTCAACTGAACTGGCTAAAACCTTCCATTTTAAAATTTCTAAAAACCAGTTAAATCCGCTTAAAAAAGTCAATAAAACGATAGTTTTAGTAGAAAAAACACCGTTTTTTAAAATAAAACCCCAAAAATCAGAAAATGTTAATGCGCCGTTATTCGTTAACTTGTCGTAAATAAAGTAAAAGGCGGCAATCACAATGCTTAATTTAATAAGCACAAAAAAGAATTGTTTAATTTTGTATATAGGCCGCAACATTTTTTTGCTAAATATTGGCACAAAATAAATTTTTAAACGATATGTCCCCAAATTTTATCATTAAAAATAAAAACCTAGGCGCTTTATTTTTGGTATTCATGTTTTCGATTGCCGTTGCCCAAAGTCAACAAAAATGGAGCCTGCTGCTATCATTAGGTGTTAACGATCCCATAGAAAACGATGTAAAAAGTGCGGGGTATTATTCCTATTACGTTAATTTTCCAACCGTTAACCTTGGTTTGCAGTATATGTTTTCTCAAGATCTGGGAGCACGGCTTGATTATGGGTTTAACAGGTCTTCGAATGGAACAGGCTCTCAGGAGTTTAAACTAAATTACAATCGGATTAATGCGCAATTGGTTTATAATTTTAGCCCGATGATAAGATTTGTTCCAGAAGAAATATCCATCATGGCTCATGCCGGGCCAGGTTATAGTATGTCTAGGCCCTTGGGAGACTATTCTGAAAATGAATATAATTTCCTAAATGCTGTTATTGGTGCCGAATTGCATTATCGGGTTTCTAAAACGATGTCGGTGTTTTCAGATTTGGCACTCGTTTATTCGTTTTCCAAAAGCCATAAGTATGAAATTAACCAGCATGGCTTTTCTTTTAACGGAGATTTAATTTATCTTACCTTCGGAGTTTCTTATTCACTAGGAGGAAATTGTGGTTGTTTGTGAGATTCCGAATGAAACATTAAGCAAATGAAAGAACGCATTATTTTAGGTATTGACCCTGGAACAACCATTATGGGCTTCGGGCTCATAAAAGTGACGGGTAAAACCATGCAGTTTATGCAGCTGAATGAACTCGATTTAAAAAAATACGACGACCATTATTTAAAGCTGAAATTGATTTTTGAACGCACCATTGAATTAATAGATACCCACAACCCCGATGAAATAGCCATTGAAGCCCCGTTTTACGGAAAAAATGTGCAGAGTATGCTTAAGTTGGGCAGGGCGCAGGGCGTGGCGATGGCCGCAGGTTTAAGCCGTGAAATACCCATAACCGAATATCTGCCCAAAAAAATAAAAATGGCCATAACTGGAAATGGAAATGCGAGCAAAGAGCAGGTAGCCAAAATGCTTCAGGGCTTGTTAGGATTAAAAACGCTACCTAAAAACCTCGATGCCACCGATGGTTTGGCGGCGGCTGTTTGCCATTTTTATAACTCGGGCCGGGTTGAGGTTGGTAAAAGCTATTCGGGGTGGGCCGCTTTTGTAAAACAAAATGAAGATAGGATTAAAAAATAATGGCCGGCATATACATCCATATTCCATTTTGCAAACAGGCCTGCCATTACTGCGACTTTCATTTTTCCACATCGATAAAGAAAAAGGACGAGTTGGTGGCGTGTTTAGCCAAAGAGTTGGTACTTCGGAAAAAAGAATTGAACGGAGCCACCATTGAAACCATTTATTTTGGTGGTGGCACACCTTCATTGTTATCGGTTGATGAGTTGCAATTTTTAATTGAAACGGTTTACCAAAATTATTCAGTTTCAAAATGCCCAGAAATCACTTTAGAAGCTAATCCCGACGATTTGATGCTGCCAAAATCAGAACCGAATGTCCAAATCAATGAAACGATTTTCGAGACCTATCGCAACATAGGTATCAACCGATTGAGTATTGGCATACAGTCGTTTTTGGAGCGTGATTTAATACTCAAGAAACGGGCACATAATTCCAAGGAGGCTAAGCAATGTTTGGCAGAAGCTACCAGGTTTTTTGATAACATTTCCATCGATTTGATTTATGGCATTCCGGGGCTTACAAACGAGCACTGGATTGAAAATATTGAAACAGCGTTAGCGTTTAATGTGCCACATATTTCGTGTTACGCCCTAACGGTAGAACCTAAAACAGCCTTGGAAGCACTGATTAAAAAAGGAAAAATAGACAATGTGGATGACGAAATGGCCCAACAGCACTTCAATATATTGTTGGAAAAATTGGAGGCTTTGGGGTTTGTGAACTACGAGCTTTCAAACTTTGGCAAGCCCAATTATTTCAGTAAAAACAACTCGGCCTACTGGCAGGGCAAGCCGTATTTAGGTATTGGGCCTTCGGCACATTCCTTCAACGGAAGCAATAGAAGTTGGAACGTGGGCAACAACTCCAAATACATCAAAAGCATTCAGCAAAACCATTTGCCCAATGAAAC
>CAZZDI010000215.1:0-4358 GCA_964653155.1 uncultured Flavobacteriaceae bacterium
AAGAAGGGGTGAAGATTGTGTTCACTTCGGCAGGAAACCCTAAAACTTGGACGGCTTGGCTACAGGAACGTGGCATTACCGTGGTTCATGTGGTAAGCAGTGTGAAATTTGCTTTAAAAGCTCAAGAAGCTGGGGCAGATGCCATTGTAGCCGAAGGCTTTGAGGCTGGCGGGCATAATGGCCGGGATGAAACCACCACTTTAACATTAATCCCGATGGTGAGGGAGCAAGTGGATATTCCGTTAATTGCGGCCGGAGGGATAGCCACCGGTAAAGCCATGTTGGCAACAATGGTTTTAGGTGCCGATGGGGTGCAAATAGGAAGTCGGTTTGCCGCCAGCAAAGAAAGCTCGGCACATATTAATTTCAAACAAGCTGTGGTAAATGCCAAGGAAGGCGATACGCAACTGACTTTAAAAGAATTGGCTCCTGTTCGACTTATCAAAAATAAGTTTTATAACGATGTTGAAGAGCTGTATAAATCGTCGCCAACGGTTGAGCAATTAAAGGAGTTGTTGGGGAGAGGCCGTGCCAAAAAAGGCATGTTTGAAGGCGATTTGGAAGAAGGAGAGTTGGAAATTGGACAAATTTCAGGATTAATTCACGATATAAAACCGGTGAGTCAAATTGTTAACGATGTTGTGGAAGAATTTGATTTGGCAAAAAAGACGATTTTGAATTTTAAATACTGATTAGGGGCAAAACAAAAAACGAGGCTGTCTTAAAAGTCATTTAATTTCCGTTTGTCAGGTTGATCTTATCGAAACCAATGTTGATTATCAATACATTGAGGTATTTCGACAGGCTCAATGCGACATAGAATTTAACTTTTCAAACAGCTTCGTTTTTCTGAAACCTTAAGTTCTTGTTTAAATCCCTAAAAATTAAACTTAACTGTTTCGTAGTATGCTATTTAATTCTCAAGAGAATATGGTAAATATACGGAAAAAAGTTGGCGCTTGGCTTTTTTGAGGCTAAAAAATTAACATTTGTTAATTTCAAGACAGAAAAGAGTTAATTAAATATGGTAAAAATACCAAGCTTATCCTTTACTTTTGCCACATGCAAATATCACAGTACACCAAAGAGTTTAGTTACAATTGGCGCTTGGCGGCTCCTGTAATGCTTGGTATGTTGGGGCATACTTTTGTAAGTTTTGTCGATAACATAATGGTAGGCCAGTTGGGTACTGCCGAATTGGCCGCGGTGTCGTTGGGCAATAGTTTTATGTTTATAGCCATGTCTTTGGGGATTGGTTTTTCTACCGCTATTACGCCATTAATAGCCGAGGCAGATGCCGAAGGGAATTTTTCCAAGGGTAAATCATCCTTTAAGCACGGACTATTTTTGTGTACGGTTTTAGGGATTTTACTGTTCCTGTTGGTGTTTTTTGCCAAACCCGTTATGTACTTGATGAAGCAGCCTCTCGAAGTGGTTGAATTGGCTATTCCGTATCTGGATTTGGTGGCGGTATCGTTAATCCCGTTGATTGTTTTTCAGGCGTTTAAACAGTTTAGCGACGGACTTTCAATGACAAAGTACCCGATGTATGCTACTGTTTTGGCGAATATCATCAATGTGGTTTTGAATTATATTTTCATCTTCGGGAAATTGGGCATGCCAGAATTAGGTATTGTTGGTGCGGCATACGGCACTTTAATTTCTAGGGTGGTTATGGTGGCGTATATTTGGGTTTTATTGGCCAAAAACGCCAAATCTAAAAACTATGTAACCAATATCAAGTTTTTCATTTTAGAGAAATTGATGCTTAAAAAAATTATAGACTTGGGTATGCCCAGTGCCATGCAAATGTTTTTTGAGGTGGCCATTTTTACAGCAGCTATTTGGTTAAGTGGGCTTTTGGGCAAAAATCCGCAAGCGGCCAACCAAATTGCCTTAAATTTAAGTTCCATGACCTTTATGGTGGCTACCGGTTTGAGCGTAGCTGCTATGGTTAGAGTGGGAAACCAAAAAGGACTGAAAAATTATTTGGAACTCCGCCGTATAGCCCATTCTATTTTTTTCCTTGGGATTATTTTGGCTACCGGTTTCGCCATTATGTTTTTAATTTTCCATACCCAATTGCCAAAATTGTATTTAGATTACAACGATGTTGAAAACGCCATGGATAACCGGGAAGTAATGCAAATTGCATCAAAACTGTTGCTGGTTGCCGCCGTGTTTCAAATAAGTGATAGTATTCAAGTATTGGTTTTAGGGGCACTGCGCGGACTTCAAGATGTAAAGGTGCCCATGGTGCTCGTGTTTATTTCCTATTGGGTGGTGGGGTTTCCCATTTCGTGGTTTTTAGGAAAAGAGGAGGCTTTTGCCAGTATGGGGATTTGGTTCGGGCTTTTGGCAGGGCTTACCGTGGCCGCAATTTTGTTGTATATTCGGTTTCATTTTCTAACGAAAAATCTTATTTTGTCCAATAAATAATTTTAAATGATGTCGCTACCCAAGTTCATTTTAGGTGATAACTCCGATTATCCGAATGCTATTTTTGTAATCCATACCGAATTTCCTAGATTTATCATCAATCTTGAAAACGATGAAGTGGAATGGTTTGAGGATTTTGATGCCGAAGACCAAAAAGAACTGCAAACCGAAACCGAAAATGCCATTAAGTTGGCCACCGAGTTTTATGATGCAGAAATAGCTAAATACGAAGAGTAATTTATGATAGAACAACTAATAGAACTGGACAAGCAACTATTCATTTACTTAAATGGGCTGGGCACTGAAACTTGGGACGGCTTTTGGATGTTTTACACAACAAAATTCAATTGGATTCCGTTTTACGCCGTTTTGGTGTACTTAATGTACAAACGATTAAATACCAAAATGTTTGTGCTAACTTTGGTGGTTGTGGCATTAATGATTTTGTTTACCGATCAAGTTTCCAACCTTTTTAAAGGTTATTTTTTTCAACGCTTAAGGCCCTGCCATGACGAAACGGTTATGAACTTAATGCGCTTGGTAAAGTCTCATTGTGGCGGGCGTTTTGGGTATTTCTCCGGGCATGCATCAAACTCTATGGCGGTGGCTGTTTTTACCAGTTATGTGTTAAAATCGAAATATAAATACCTCCCGTACTTAATGGTGGTTTGGGCTTTGGCTATGGGCTACAGTAGGATTTATATTGGCGTGCACTTCCCGTTGGATGTGATTTCTGGAGCTACTTTTGGCTTGTTTTCGGGATACCTGTTTTACAGGTTGGATAAGTATTTGCAAGGCAGGTTTCAGTTAAAGGAAAAATAGTCTTGGTTATTCAAAATCGAGCAAATACTCGGCGGCGGCAAACGGCGTAGTTTTATTTTTTGCAATAAGTTTTAATTGATTTTCCAGTTCTTTTTTTATTTTTGATTTTTCGAAAAACCGGGACTTCAGTTGATTTTCAATGGTTTGAATGAGCCAATATTCACTTTGTTTGTTCCTTTTTTTGTTAAAATAGCCATTTTTGGAGGTTACTTCAACAAAATTTAAAATCATATTCCATATTTCATCAATGCCTGTATTGTTTAGGGCACTGCAAAGTAAAACCTGGGGTTGCCATTGCGAGTCTTCTTTTTCGGGGTAGAGGTGAAGTGCTCTTTTAAATTCGGTTTGGGCCAGTTTAGCGGGTTTAAGGTTGTCGCCATCTGCTTTGTTTATGGCAATGGCATCGGCCATTTCAATAATACCTCGTTTTATGCCCTGAAGTTCGTCGCCGGCTCCGGCCAGTTTCAATAGTAAAAAGAAATCGACCATACTATGCACGGTGGTTTCGCTTTGCCCCACACCAACAGTTTCAATAAGAACAACATCAAAACCGGCCGCCTCGCATAAAATAATAGTCTCTCGGGTAGTTCTGGCCACACCGCCCAACGATTCGCCAGAGGCCGAGGGACGGATAAAAGCATTATCGTTTTTTGCCAGTTGTTCCATGCGGGTTTTATCGCCCAAAATACTGCCTTTTGTAATGCTGCTGCTAGGGTCTATGGCCAAAACGGCTACCCGTTTCCCGAGGTTGGTGAGGTGCATGCCTAAGGTTTCAATAAAGGAGCTTTTACCAACCCCTGGAACACCGGTAACACCAATTCGAACCGATTTGTTGGCATGGGGCAAACAGGCATGTATAATAGTTTTTGCCTGATCGGCGTGTTTAGGGTTTTTACTTTCAACTAAAGTAATGGCCCGGCCAAGAGCCATGATATTGTGGTCTAAAATACCTTCAATTAAAACTTTAGGAGCAATGGTGGTTTGGCGTTTGTTTTTGAAAGATTTAATAGAATTGAGATTAATGGTTTCAGATATTGAAACATCTATTTTTTTACTTAAAGCCGATTTGTTTTTTTTTGCCACGAATGTTTGAATGT
>CAZZDI010000216.1:0-4280 GCA_964653155.1 uncultured Flavobacteriaceae bacterium
GATTTTAAAAACCCAAATCGCGATCGTTATGTTCAAAGTAAAGGGCATTGCGTTGAAGCACTTTTTGTAACCTTGGCAGACAGAGGGTTTTTTCCAATGTCTGACTTGGAAACGCTGTGCCAATACCAATCGCATTACATTGGTCATCCCACAAAAAAAGTAAACGGTGTGGAGCAAAACACGGGCGCTCTAGGGCACGGGTTGCCCATTTGTGTGGGTGAGGCCATTGCTGCGAAATTGGACGATAAAGCCTATCGTGTATTTACGCTTTTAGGTGATGGCGAATTGCCCGAAGGCTCCAATTGGGAAGCTTTTCTATCGGCAGCACACTATAAATTGGATAACCTTTACGCCATTTTGGATTATAACAAACAACAGATTACGGGCGATAATAACGAGGTGATGAATACCGATTCGGTTCGTGAAAAATTGGAAGCTTTCGGTTGGGCCGTAAAGGAAGTTGATGGTCATAATTTGGAGGAACTGGAAGAAGCTTTAAACGGCGGGCCATTGGAAAAAGGTAAACCCAATTTCATTATTGCGCATACCATCAAAGGAAAAGGCATCAGCTATATGGAGCGAAACATTAAATGGCACCACGGCGTGCCAAGCCCAGAACAATACGAATTGGCTCTTTCAGAATTAAACGAAGCCGAAGCAGAAATCTAAAGACTATGGAATTAGATAAAATTGAAGAAAAAGATTTAAAAATGGGCGAGGCCAACCAAGTGGTTTTTTCGGAAACGATGCAAGCCTTGGCCGAAACCGATAAAGATATTATTGCCGTAACCAGCGATTCGCGTGGTTCGGGAAAATTAGTGCCGTTCGGGCAAAAATTTCCGAAGCAAATAGTTGAGGTTGGCATTGCCGAACAGAATTTAGTGGGCGTGGCTGCCGGTTTGGCTTCGGCGGGAAAAAAGACGTTTGCCGTTTCGCCGGCCTGTTTTTTGAGTGCCCGCGCGTTGGAACAAATTAAAAACGATGTATGCTATTCTGATAATCCGGTGACGTTAGTTGGGATTAGCTCTGGTGTAAGCTACGGTGCTTTGGGCACTACCCACCACAGTTTACACGATTACGCGGTGCTTCGGGCGATTAACAATATTACTATTGTGGCACCGGCCGATAATTTTGAAACCGAACAAGCGGTGCGTTTGGCTGCGAAACACGACAAACCCATTTACATGCGCTTTGGAAAAAAAGCCATGCCGTTTTTGAATGAAAATAACAAAACCTTTGAATTCGGAAAAGGACGTGTGGTGCGCGAAGGCGACGATTTGGCTATCATTGCCTGTGGTGAAACGGTGTATCCGGCTTGGACAGCTGCAAAAAAGTTGGAAGACGAACATGGCATAAAAGCCACCGTAGTGAGTATGCACACTATCAAACCTCTCGATGCAAAACTATTGGAAGCATTGGCTCAAAATGGTCGCCCGATAATTACTGTTGAAGAACACATGGTAAATGGAGGATTGGGAGAAGCTTGCGCCTCTCATTTATTTCAAAAAGGCTATAAAAACCCATTTAAAATTATGGGCATTCCGGATGAATATACCGTAACGGGTTCGCAAGTCGAGATTTTTAATCATTACGGCATTTCAAAAGAAGGTATTTATGAAGCAGGAAAAAAGCTATTGAGCATTTAAAAAGCGCATGTCTAAATCATATATTCTATCCATAGACCAAGGTACTAGTGGCACAAAAGCCATCATCTTTGATGAGTTGGGGAGCATTGTTACCAAAGCAACCGCACCGTTAAAATCGTATTATCCCGAATCTGGTTTTGTGGAGCAAGACCCGCAAGAGATTTATAATTCGGTAATCGAAGCGGTAAAAAAATGTATCACATTATTTAATGAAGCATTTCCTGGTGAAGTTGATAATATCGTGTCCTGCGGTATTTCTAATCAGCGGGAAACTTTTGTGCTTTGGGATAATGATGGAAATCCGTTGCACAATGCAGTAGTTTGGCAGTGTAAACGTTCTAATGCCATTTGTGAAATTCTGAAAGAAAATAATTTAGAATCGCAAATAAATAATAGTACCGGATTGACTATCGACCCCTATTTTTCGGCCACCAAAGTGATGTGGCTCAATGAAAACAAGCCAAAAGTTGCTGAAGCCATCAGTAACGGAAACGCTTATTTTGGCACGGTTGATACTTGGCTGCTTTATAAACTAACCGACGGTAAAAGTTTTAAAACCGATGATACCAATGCTTCCCGAACGTTGTTTTATAATATTTATGATTTAGATTGGGACGCCAATTTGCTGAAAACCTTCAACCTTGAAAAATTGAATTTGCCGGAAGTCTCGTTTTCGTCCGACCATTTCGGTGCTTCCACTTTTGAAAATGCTTTTAAAAAACCACTCCCAATTACTGGAATGATTGGCGATTCGCAGGCTGCCTTTTTTGGAGAGGAATGTTTTGTGAATGGGATGGCGAAAGCTACTTTAGGCACGGGTTCTTCTATTCTATGGAATGCCGAAAAGTTGGAAAAGCAAACCGAAAACGGCATGTTGACTACTATTGGCTGGAGCGTTGACGGTCAGGTTAATTATGCTCTGGAGGGTGTGATTGTGAGTTGTGGTTCTACTTTAGAGTGGCTAAAAAATCAATTGGATGTGTTTACTACCCACGACCAAATTGAAGCAATGGCGACATCGTTGCAAAATAACGAAGGCGTGTATTTGATCCCGGCGTTTAGTGGTATGGGCGCACCATATTGGCAAAAGGAATGGAAAGCCTCCATTCACGGACTAACCTTCGGAACAAAAAAGGGGCATTTGGTACGTGCGGCGTTGGAATCTATTGCCTTTCAAATAAAAGATGTGATTTCTTCCATTGAAAGGGAAACCCAAACTTCATTAAAAGAATTAAAAGTAAACGGAGGCATAACGGCCAACGGATTTTTAATGCAGTTTATTTCAGATTTGTTGGAAACACCCGTCGCCAACATGGGTATCACTGATGTGTCGGCTTGGGGTGCCGCGTTAATGGCTGGCTTAGGTTCGGGGGTTTGGAAAGGGGTTGAAGATTTTCCTAAACCACCTTCCGAAGTTGTTAAAAGCTACGAGCCAAATGCCAATAGTGACGTTCATGAATTTTATGAAAACTGGGGAGCTATTTTAGCAGACAAAACCAGATAAATTAAATAAAGGAGAATTTATTTAGGGATGTACCTGCAAGAATTGAAGCAGTGGCTAGTTGTTTAATTGCTTTAAAACACAAGAAGGGAAGAAATTTTATTTCACGAATGAGAGATAAAGACTTAGAAATACTTGAAAGGCTAAAACAAGGCCAGGCAGGGGCCTTTAGGGAGTTGTTCAATTTGTATTATATTCCCCTAACTTCGTATGCCTTTAAATATTGTGATTCATTTACTTTGGCCGAAGATATTGTTCAGGATTTATTCGTTAAGTTTTGGGATGAGCAATTATACATCAAATTGGAAGATAACATTGGGGCATACCTTTTTAAGTCGGTTAAAAACAATACACTTCAGGTTCTAAAAAAGAAATCAAGATATAGGTTTGAGGACATTGAAAATCAAGTTTGCGATTTAATTGAAGAATTTGATTTTGATAAGTCGAATTTGGAAGAAGAAAAACGAAAACTTCACCAACACATTGAGGCACTCCCTCGAAAAAGTAAGGAAGTGTTTAAAGCTATCGTGCTCGATAACTTAAAATATAAGGAAGTTGCCCTGCAATTTGATATTAGTGTAAATACCGTTAAAACCCACTACTCACGGGCGCTAAAGCAACTTCGGGAGACAGTTCCAGTCATCATTTGGTTATTATTAAGTTAAAAAACTTCATTTTTTTGTCACCCATTTTCGGGTTTTTGTCATTATGTTAATATAGTGTATGTGTTTGTTAAAATAACACATATTTTAATTTGAGACAATGAAAGGCAAAAAAGAGATACCAAATCTTATTTCATCCTATTTAAACAAAAGTATTTCTGAAGAAGAATTCAACAAATTGAAGATTTGGGTAAATGAATCTCCAGAAAATAAAAAGCGCTTTAAGGAATACTTGAAGGTTTATAAAGCATCACGGAACATCGAGTTTATTGAACGATTGGATGAGGATTTAGCTTGGAATCAAATTGTTTCAAAAATAAAAAGGCCTTTAGATAAAAGCGAACAAGAGCAATCATCAAAAGTAAGGCGTTTAAAACTTCAAGCCCCCATTTTTAGATACGCAGCGGTACTTGTTTTGGCACTATGTTTTGGATATTGGTTGTCGCAAAAATATGTTTTTGTTAACAATGA
>CAZZDI010000217.1:0-4268 GCA_964653155.1 uncultured Flavobacteriaceae bacterium
ACTATAACCATCCACAACCAAAGCAAAGACACGGTACAACTTAATGCCCGCCACTGGGAAATTATGGATGCCCTCAACAATGTCGAAACTGTTTCGGGCGAAGGCATTGTTGGCAAAAAACCCGTTTTAAAACCTGGAGAGCTGCATACCTACACCTCAGGCTGCTTGCTCACATCGCCATTTGGAGCCATGCAAGGGCATTACAACATGGTGAATTTCACCACAACAAAAAAGTTTTTGGTGGCCATCCCTTCCTTTAAGCTTAGCGCGCCGTTTGCCATAAACTAAAACGTGACCACTAAACACCCGCTGTTTTTCTCTTACATCCATCCAAGTACATCCAGCTATTTTTGTTTTTGGAAATAAACCACTCCTATGGATTGGAAATCCATAGTTTTAGTTAATGAATGAAATTCATTTTAGAGCATAATATTCATTCCGACAGCGCAGAGCGACGAGGAACCTCATCATATAGTCTTCAATTTATGATGGGATTTCCCACTGTGTTCGAAATGAAACAGAGTCAAATGTTTATAGAAACCAAAGTATCTGCAATGGAATTCCAGGGTTTTAACCTTTAACTAGATAATAAAATCTTGGTTTGTGCATAGCTATGAAAACCAGGTTTGAGCAATGCACTATCTGGCACTTTGTCTCTATTTGCGGTTAAAACAATTTCGTATTAAAAAACCGATTTAAGAAGGATGTTTCACAACACTTTAATTTTTCGCCAAAAAAACATGAATGGGATAATGTAAAAAATATTCGTTATTGAGCTTTGTTACATTTACCCCTAAATCATTTACCTCTACATCAGCAATAATCATATTTTCTAAAGCATCTGCATCACTTGGAAACGAGGCTTTGAGTTGTTCTCTTAATCCAATTTGCATAGAATAAAAGTCAGTCTCTAATTTTTTAAAGCCTACCTCTTCAAAAAGATTGAAAAATTCTGTTAAAGAAAGTGCCGCCACGTGGGAACTGTCCCTATTTTTTTCCATTTCATTATATTTTACAATCTTGGAATCCGGTAAGGACACATCTACGACCATAACCACCCCACCAGATTTACAGACTCTTTTCATTTCTGACAAAATTTTGAGAGGATTTAAAAAATGGTGAAACCCGAACCTTGAGATTACAATTGAAAAACTATTGTCTTCATAAGGTAAACTTTCAACATCCCCAATTTGCCAAGTTACATTGGTAAGATTGTGCTTAGCCTGTAGCGTTCTTGCCTCATCAAGCATTCCTTGCGTCATATCAATTCCTGTTACATGATTGGTATACTTAGCAAATTCACACGATACAATACCAGAACCGCAGGCAATATCTAAAACTAAATCGCGTTTTGAAGCAGATGATAAGGAAATCAGTTTTCCTAAAGCGTCACCATGCGAGGCAATTGCCGTATAGCCTCTGGCCTGTTTTGAAAATTGCTCTATAATGTTTTTGTTATGATTTTTAACATCCATAATCTTATATTTTAATTTTCCACAAAGTTCAGGATTAAAAAAAAGTCTTTATTACTACATTTGGACAATGAATGTTGATTATAAGACAAATATTAAAATAGATTCGGGGTTTGAAGTAAATAAATTACGACCGGCAACCACCTATTCAGAAGAAATTCAAAATGCCAAATGTGTAAATCCGCACGCACACCCAAGAGCGCAAATTATATCATGCAACTCAGGTGTTATGGAGGTTGTAACCAAACGTAATATCTGGATAGTTAATTCTTTACAAAGTGTTTGGATTGCCAGCAATGAAGAACATCAAGTTTATTTTCCAAACAACGTAAGGGTCATTACAGCATTCATTGATAAATCAAAATTAAAGCACCTTCCCAAAAATAGTTTTGCTTTTAACAATTCTGCTTTTTTAAACAGCCTTCTCGAAAAAATAATCTCTTTTTCTAACCCCAACAAGTTCACTCAACAACAAAAAAGAGTACTCGAAGTATTTCTAGATGAAATCTCTACTTTAAAACCGAGCACAACCTTTTTACCAACAAGCCAAGATAAACGGATAAAGATCGTAGTAGATAGTTTGATGAATAATATGTCAAGCAAACACACCATTGACTACTATGCCAATAAATCATCTGTCAGTCCAAGAACACTTTCAAGGCTATTCAACAAAGAATTGGGCATGAGTTTTGGAGATTGGAAAATGCGCTTAAAATTAATGGAAGCTGTAAAACAACTAGGAGAAAAGAAAACTGTTAAGGAAATTGCTTTTGGTTTAGGTTATGAAAATGTTAGTTCATTTACAGCTGCCTTTAAAAAACACTTTGGAAAAACACCCACAAATTACTTGGCAAAGTAAAAACGAAAATATAACAATGCATAAGCGTGATGCAGACGAAAGCACTAAATGGAACAAAAACATTACAAAAATTCCACAAAATTTAACGCCGATTTAGCACCTTACGCCACACTTTATCATTTGAAAATCATTAGCTTTGTTACACATTCACTGAATTTTTAACAACAAAAAACAGAAAATCATGGGAAAAGGCTTTTTTAACGTACCAATTGCCGTAAATGAACCTGTAAAATCTTACGCCCCTGGAACGCCCGAACGAAAGGCAGTTTTAGATGCATACAAAACCATGTACAATAGCAAAGTAGATATTCCATTATATATTAACGGAAAATACATTTCTACCAGCAACACGAAGCCTATTTCGCCACCGCACGACCATCAACATATAGTTGGCAGTTACCATTTGGCCGAGAAACAACATGTTGAAGACGCCATTGTCACCGCTTTGGAAGCCCGAAAAAAATGGAGCAAAATGCCATGGGAGCAACGCGCGGGCATCTTTTTAAAGGCCGCCGAACTGGTTGCCGGTCCCTACCGCGCCAAAATAAATGCCGCCACCATGATGGGGCAATCGAAAAACATACACCAAGCTGAAATCGATTCGGCTTGCGAATTGGTCGATTTTCTGCGTTTTAACGTGCAGTACATGACCGATATTTACATGGAACAACCAGAAAGCACCAGCGACGCCTGGAATCGCATCGAGTATCGCCCATTGGAAGGCTTCACCTATGCCGTAACGCCTTTCAATTTTACAGCTATTGCCGGAAACCTGCCCTCGTGCATGGCCTTAATGGGCAATGTGGTGG
The DNA here is from genome assembly GCA_964653155.1 of uncultured Flavobacteriaceae bacterium. Lineage (GTDB taxonomy): Bacteria > Bacteroidota > Bacteroidia > Flavobacteriales > Flavobacteriaceae > Flavisericum. The sequence goes on from CAZZDI010000217.1 coordinate 3,141, forward strand.
TTTGGAAACCTAGTGACAGCCAAATCTATTCCGCCAAGGTCATCATGGATATTTTTGAGGAAGCGGGCGTGCCACCGGGAGTAATCAACGTGGTGTTTGGCGACCCTATTATGATTAGCAACACCGTTTTATCAAGCCCCGATTTTTCAGGACTGCACTTTACGGGTTCTACTTTTGTATTCAAGGAACTTTGGAAACAAATAGGAAACAACATCCATAATTATAAAACTTACCCGCGTATTGTTGGCGAAACCGGAGGAAAAGATTTTATCATAGCCCACAATTCGGCCGTGCCCAAGCAAGTATCGACTGCCCTTTCGCGTGGTGCTTTCGAATTCCAAGGCCAGAAATGTAGTGCGGCCTCCCGTGCTTACATCCCAAAAAGCATTTGGGGCGATGTAAAAAAACATCTTTTGGACGATATTAAATCTTTTAAAATGGGCTCTCCGGAAGATATGGAGAACTTTATCACAGCCGTAATCCACGAAAGTTCGTTCGATAAACTGGCCAAGTACATCGATGCTGCCAAAAATGATAACGAAGCCGAAATTATTGCCGGAGGAAACTACGATAAAAGCAAAGGCTATTTTGTGGAGCCTACCGTAATCGTCACCCAAGACCCAAAATACACCACCATGTGCACCGAGCTATTCGGCCCTGTGTTGACAATTTATGTGTATGAAGACGACGCTTACGCGGAAACCTTAAAATTGGTTGACGAAACCAGCGATTACGGCTTAACGGGAGCTATTTTGTCCACAGACCGATACGCCATTACCGAGGCTACCGATATCCTGCAAAACAGTGCCGGAAACTTTTATATTAACGACAAGTGTACCGGAGCCGTAGTGGGCCAACAACCGTTTGGTGGCGCCAGAGCATCGGGCACCAACGATAAAGCTGGAAGCGCACAAAACCTAATGCGTTGGGTATCGCCAAGATTGATAAAGGAAACCTTTGTAACCCCAACCGATTACCGTTATCCGTTTTTGGGAGAGTAACCCATCCCCCTGAAATACGGAATGATTATACAACATTAAAAAACAGGCTGCAAAATTTGCAGTCTGTTTTTTTATTTAAAACTCTTTTAAATGAAGTGATTTGAACTTTACAGGTTGACACAATTTT
>CAZZDI010000218.1:0-4221 GCA_964653155.1 uncultured Flavobacteriaceae bacterium
TCCTGCCAGCGCTAAGTTTTCAAATGCTTTTTTATTGGCAGCTCGCAAGTCTATTCTTTTGGCCAAATCGAAAATAGATTTGTAATGGCCGTCTTTTCTGTTTTCAACAATAGTCATCACCGCGCCGTGGCCAACACCTTTAATGGCGCCCATACCAAAACGAACCGCACCGTCTTTATTTACCGAAAATTTATAGTAACTTTCATTAACATCGGGCCCAAGAACGTCCAACTTCATGCGTTTACATTCTTCCATAAAAAATGTAACCTGTTTGATGTCGTTCATATTATTGGAAAGCACCGCCGCCATATATTCCGCAGGATAATGCGCTTTTAAATACGCAGTTTGGTAAGCAATCCAAGCATAACAGGTAGAGTGCGATTTGTTGAAAGCGTAACTCGCAAAAGCCTCCCAGTCTTTCCAAACTTTTTCCAATACTTTAGCGTCGTGGCCGTTGGCACTGGCTTGTTCGATAAATTTGGGTTTCATTTTTGCCAGTACCGCAATCTGCTTTTTACCCATCGCCTTACGCAAAACATCGGCTTCACCCTTGGTGAAATCGGCCAATTTTTGCGACAGCAACATTACCTGCTCTTGGTACACCGTAATACCATAAGTTTCCTTGAGGTATTCTTCCATGGCGGGCAAATCGTACTCGATTTCCTCATCGCCATGCTTTCTGCGAACGAAACTAGGAATGTATTCCATGGGACCCGGACGGTACAAGGCGTTCATGGCAATTAAATCTTCGAAAACGGTGGGCTTTAAATCGCGAAGGTGTTTTTGCATACCGGGCGATTCGTATTGGAATACCCCAACCGTTTCACCACGTTGGAACAGGGCATAAGTTTCTTCATCGTCGAGCGGAAAGGTTTCAGGATCCAGCTCAATGCCGTGTTTTGCTTTGACTATTTTAACCGTGTCTTTAATCAGGGTTAATGTTTTTAACCCCAAGAAATCCATTTTTAAAAGTCCCGCCGATTCCACCACCGAGTTATCAAACTGGGTAACATACAAATCGGAATCTTTGGCTACGGAAACCGGTACGAATTTGGTAATATCATCGGGCGTGATGATTACTCCACAGGCATGGATACCCGTATTTCGAACGGAGCCTTCCAACACTTTAGCCAAATTTACCGTTTCGGCCTGCAAATCGCTTCCGTCGGCAATATTTAAAAGCTCGTTGATTTTTTCTAAATCTTCAGCCCTGAATTTTTTGGCCAATTCCTTTTCATCCAAACCAAAAATCTTGTTCAGTTTGGACATATTCGGAATCAATTTTGCTATTCTATCGGCATCAAACAGCGGTAAATCCAAAACACGGGCAGTATCGCGAATGGAGGATTTTGCTGCCATGGTACCGTAAGTAATAATCTGCGCCACTTGGTTGGCTCCGTATTTTTCAATAACGTAATCCATCACGCGGCTTCGGCCTTCGTCATCAAAATCGATATCGATATCGGGCATACTTACACGATCCGGATTGAGGAACCGCTCAAAAAGCAAATCGTACATCATCGGGTCGATATTGGTAATCCAGAGGCAATAGGCCACTACCGAACCAGCTGCCGATCCACGTCCTGGTCCCACAGAAACGTCCATATTCCTGGCCTCACGGATAAAATCTTCCACAATTAAGAAATATCCAGGATATCCCGTATTTTCAATAACGCTCAGCTCGAAATCCAAGCGTTCGGTCACTTCTTCCGAAAGCGGTTCGCCGTAGCGTTTTTTGGCGCCTTCGTAAGTTAAATGACGGAGATAGGCGTTTTCACCGCGCTTGCCACCATCTGCCAAATCTTCTTCGTGCCTAAATTCTTCGGGGATATTGAAAGCAGGCAATAATACATCGCGCGCCAAAACGAATGGCTCGACTTTATCTACAATTTCTTGAACGTTAAAAATGGCTTCGGGAATATCCTGAAACAATTTTTTCATCTCCTCGGAAGACTTAAAATAATACTCCTGATTGGGCAAACCGTAGCGGTATCCGCGACCGCGACCAATGGGTGTGGATTGTTTTTCGCCATCTTTTACGCACAATAAAATATCGTGTGCATTGGCATCTTCCTGCCTTTGGTAATAGGTATTGTTTGAGGCTACAATTTTTACGCCATGCTTTTGGGCCAAACTGACCAAAGTCGGATTGACGCGATTTTCGTCCTCTTGGTTATGGCGCATCAGCTCGATATACAAATCGTCGCCAAATTCTTCTTTCCACCAAAGTAAGGCTTCTTCGGCTTGGTTTTCACCAACATTCAACACTTTACTGGGCACTTCACCGTATAAATTCCCGGTAAGCACCATAATGTCTTCTTTATATTGTTGGATGAGTTTTTTATCAATTCTAGGCACATAATAAAACCCATCGACAAAAGCATGCGACGACAGTTTTGCCAAATTGTGGTAGCCATTTTTATTTTTGGCCAGCAGTACAATTTGGTAGCCGTTGTCTTTTCGGGTTTTGTCGGTATGGTCTTCACAGACAAAAAACTCACAACCCACAATAGGCTTTATTTCTTTGGCCGTAACCGTTTCACCCGACTCTTGGGCCGCTTCAATCTTTGCTTTAACCCCTTTGTTGTGGTTGCTTACGGCATTCACAAAATGGAAAGCCCCCATCATATTGGCATGGTCGGTCAAGGCTACGGCCGGCATATTATGTTCGGCAGCTGCACTTACCAAATCGGCCACACTCATGGTAGATTGTAACACCGAAAACTGCGAGTGGTTGTGTAAATGTGCAAACTCAACTTCGGCTAAATCGGAACGGTTTTGTTTTATTTCTTCGGAAGAAATCTGCGTGCCTTCGGCCTTTTTTATTCGCTCGCGGATTTTGGCACTTTCTTGTTTAAGATTGATGTGCTTAAGCCCGATGAGTTGAATTTCGGAGGGATTAGCTTCCTTGAAATTTTCGAAATAATCGGGTTCTACATCCAGTTCTTCTTTGGTGTATTCTTCCAAACGGATCAATTCCAAAAAACAACGGGTAGTGGCTTCCACGTCGGCCGTCGCGTTATGCGCTTCAGCAAATGGCTGATTGAACAAATGTTCGTGCAACTCGGTCAATGTGGGGAGTTTAAATTTCCCACCACGGCCACCGGGAATTTGGCACAATTGTGCCGTGTGCTCGGTACAAGTATCTAACACCGGGAGTTCCTGCAATGGGTTTTCAACATTTTCGCGCACAAACTCGGCTCCCATAATATTCAAATCGAACTTCACATTTTGCCCCACCACAAATTTGGTCTTGTGCAAAGCGGCGTTGAATTTTTCTAAAACTTCGCTTAAAGGCACGCCTTGTCCTTGAGCCAACTCAGTAGAAATACCATGTACTTTTTCGGCATCGTACGGTATGTTGAATCCTTCGGGCTTTACCAAAAAATCTTGACTTTCAATGCAATTCCCCATCGCATCGTGCAACTGCCAAGCGATTTGAATACATCGTGGCCAGTTATCTACATCGGTTATTGGGGCGTCCCAACGTTTTGGTAATCCGGTGGTTTCGGTATCAAAAATTAAGTACATGCGCTATGTTGATTTGTGCGTTTTCTTAGTCGGAAATGAATTTTTAAAAATACATAGAATTTAGAGTTTTTTGGAGTGAAGTTGTTATGAGTTTTGAACAATATAAATCGCCTCTAAATCAATTTAAAAGTGCTATTTTTGAAAAAACATCAATCATTTTTATGAAACAGCATTTAGTCATTTTCTTCGTCTTTATCAATTTAACAATTATTTCAGCCCAAAACATTCCATTATACGTCGGCACATTCACCAACGAAGATGCCCAAGGCATTTACCAGTATCAATTCAATACAGAAACCGGTGTGATTTCCAACGACATTTTAGCCATTGAAATTGAAAGTCCGAATTTTTTAACCTATTCGCCCAATAGAACATTTATGTATTCGGTAAATCGTTCGGAAGACAAATCTAAGCCCGATTATGTTGCGGCTTACAAAATTAACAACAACGGAACGTTAACTTTAATCAATACCCAAGACAGCCATGGCGCTGCGCCTTGCCACATTGCGACAAACGAAGCGGGCACCAAAATTGTGGTTTCCAATTACAATGGCGGAACAGTATCGCTTTACAATACAAATAGAGATGGTAGTTTAAGTAAAGCCACCCAGATTTTTAATCACAATACTGAAAACGAAAAATCGCATGCCCACTCCGCACAGTTTTTCAACAATGAATTGTTTGTTGCTG
>CAZZDI010000219.1:0-4125 GCA_964653155.1 uncultured Flavobacteriaceae bacterium
ATATAAATGAGATGCTTCCTTCGTCAGCATGACATTTTATGTAGATTTAGCTATATTTGAATAAATTCAACAGATAGTTTTAATCATAAACCAACTGAATAATAATGAAATTATTAGAAGGAAAAACAGCCATAATAACTGGTGCGAGCCGAGGCATAGGAAAAGGTATCGCTCAAATATTTGCAAAACAAGGAGCCAATGTGGCATTTACCTACAGCTCTTCCGTTGAAGCGGCCAAAGCATTGGAAAACGAACTAAACGGTTTGGGCGTTAAAGCCAAGGGCTACCAAAGTAACGCAGCCAGTTTTGAGGAAGCTCAAAAATTGGCAGATGAGGTGGTAAAAGAATTTGGTAGTATTGACGTTTTGGTAAACAATGCTGGCATTACAAAAGATAATCTTTTGATGCGAATTTCCGAAGAAGATTTCGATACGGTTATCGAGGTAAACCTAAAATCGGTTTTCAACATGACCAAAGCCGTACAACGCACCATGTTAAAACAACGCAAAGGCTCGATAATAAATATGAGTTCGGTAGTTGGCGTAAAAGGAAACGCTGGCCAAACCAATTATGCCGCATCAAAAGCTGGTATTATTGGGTTTTCCAAATCGGTAGCGTTAGAGTTGGGATCAAGGAACATTAGAAGCAACGTGGTGGCACCAGGATTTATCGAAACCGAAATGACGGCAAAACTTGACGAAAAAGTGGTTGACGAATGGCGCGCAGGAATTCCTTTAAAACGTGGCGGTTCACCAGAAGATGTGGCCAATGTTTGTGTGTTTTTGGCCAGCGATATGAGTGCCTATGTTACAGGGCAAACTTTAAATGTTGACGGCGGAATGCTAACTTAATTGATTTTTCTTTCCTTAAACCGAAAGGCTTCAATTAAATAGAAAGCAAAAAACGCAAATGCAAACAGAAACCATTCTATATAGTATTCTAGCTGGGATTTTAGCGATACTTTTTGCTTTTTTTCAGTACTTATACAAAGAAAAAAGCATGACCAAATTAGGCATGCTTTTTTCTTTTTTGCGATTTATAACAATATTTTCGGTACTATTGCTCTTAATTAATCCTCAGTTCGATAAAATTTCAACATTTGTAGAAAAGCCCCATTTAGTGGTCGCTGTTGATAATTCCAGTTCCATTAATCATCTCAACCAAAGAGAAAAAGCTGTAAGGTTTATTAAAAGCATTACAGAAAACCAGCCTTTAAACGATAAGTTTAATGTTGAATTTTACACTTTTGGTGAATCGTTAAAAGCTACCGACTCGGTTTCTTTTGCTGAAGAAGAAACCAATATTTTCGATGCTTTTAAGCAATTATCGCAAATTTATAAGCAAACCACAGCGCCAACTTTATTGATTTCAGATGGCAATCAAACTTATGGGAATGATTATCAATTTATAGGTAACCAGTATAAACAGCCCGTTTTTCCGGTTATTTTGGGCGATACAATTCAGCACACAGATTTAAAGATTCAACAACTCAACGTCAATAAATACGCGTATCATAAAAATAAGTTTCCCGTTGAAGCCATTTTGGTTTATAGCGGAAATGAGAATGTGCAATCTAAGTTTGAGCTTAGCAAAGGAAATACAATAATACATTCACAGGTGGTGGATTTTTCAAAATCTGAAAATTCTAAAATTGTCAACTTAAATTTACCTGCCAGCAATATTGGACTAGTGAATTACAAAGCAACGTTAGTGCCTTTGGAGGATGAAAAAAACAAAGTAAATAATTCTAGAAATTTCACGGTTGAAATCTTAAACCAAAAGACGAAAATTGCCATTGTAAGCGATCTGGTTCATCCCGATTTAGGAGCTTTAAAAAAAGCCATTGAAACGAATGAACAGCGGTCAGTTTCAATTTTTAATTCAGAATCGAAAAATATAGAAATAAATGATTTTCAATTGTTTATTTTATATCAGCCAAACAATAAGTTTAAGAATGTATTTGAACAATTAAATACTGAAAACAAAAATCAATTCATTGTAATTGGACCAAAAACCGACTTGCTTTTTTTAAACGGGATCAATAAAGATTTCGCTTTTGAAATCACTAACCAAACCGAAGATTATCAAGCCGAATGGAACAGAAACTATTCGCCGTTTTTAGTTCAAGATATCGATTTTGAAGATTTCCCTCCGTTGCATTCAAATTATGGGCAGGTCAATTTTTCAGTGCCTTTTGATGTTGTTTTGCATAAAAGTATTAAGGGAATTTCAACTGGAGATTTGTTGTTGGCCACTTTTGAAAAAGATAGTAGAAGGCAAGCTGTTTTGTTGGGCGAAAACATTTGGCAGTGGCGGGCGCAAAGTTTTTTAAGCCATCAATCGTTCAACCAATTTGATGATTTTTTGGGTAAACTCATTCAATACTTGTCAATCGATAAGCCTAAAAGCAGACTGGACGTAGATTACGAATCGGTTTACATGGGTAGTGGGCACGTAGTTGTAAAAGCCGATTATTTTGATAAAAACTATATTTTTGATGCCAGGAAATCGCTCGAAATCACCGTTTCAAACAACTCCACTAACGAAACCAAAACAGTGCCGTTCGTTTTAAAAAACAACAATTACCAAGTAGATTTGAGTGGGTTGCCGCCTTCCGAATACAGTTTTTCAGTAAGGGCCCAAGGTGAGAACATTTCTAAATCTGGAAATTTTCAAATTTTGGAATACAATGTGGAGCAACAATTTTTAAACGCCGATGCCAAAAAACTAAGGCAACTGGCTAAAAATAGTGCGGGGACAAGTTATTTTATTGGAGATTCAGGTCAAATCTTTAATGATTTACTGGACGATAAACGCTTTGTTCCTATGCAAAAAAGCATAAAAAAAAGCATACCTTTGGTGGATTGGAAATACCTTTTGGCCATTTTGGCCATTAGCTTAAGTTTAGAGTGGTTTTTAAGAAAGTATAACGGATTAATTTAATAAATAGACATGGACAAATTACCTAAAATAGCACTGCCTTTTGTAGTTGCTGCAATTGTATTAGTAATCATTTTAACAAAATCGGCCGTCACTATTAACTCGGGAGAGGCAGGCGTTTTGTATAAAACCTTTGGGGGCGGTGTCGTTACCGAAGAGCCACCATTAGGCGAAGGTTTTCACATCGTGGCACCTTGGAACAAGGTTTTTGTTTACGAAGTACGACAACAAGAGCGCATGGAAAAAATGAACGTACTGTCGTCTAACGGTTTAGATATAAAACTGGAAGCTTCGGTGTGGTTCCAACCATCATATAACGAATTGGGTAAATTGCACCAAGAAAAAAGCGAACAATACATTGATCGTGTGCTGTTGCCCGCCATTCGTTCGGCAGCACGTAGTGTGGTGGGGCGCTATACACCAGAACAATTATACTCGAGTAAAAGAGACGCTATTCAGCAGGAAATTTTTGAAGAAACCCAAAAAATTGTGGACGACCAATACATCCAGTTGAATGAGGTTTTGGTGCGCGATGTTACCTTGCCGCCAACCATTAAAGATGCTATCGAGCGTAAGTTAAAGCAAGAACAAGAGTCGTTAGAGTACGAGTTTAGATTGGTGACTGCCGAAAAAGAAGCAGAAAAAGTACGAATAGAAGCACAAGGTAAGGCAGATGCCAACCGTATTTTAAGCGCTTCGTTAACCGACAAGATTTTACAAGATAAAGGTATTGATGCTACCATAAAACTATCAGAATCCCCAAACAGCAAAGTGGTTGTTATCGGTTCTGGAGACGGCGGCATGCCTATCATTTTAGGAAATCAATAAACAATTCAAAGTTTAGGTTTTTCTATTAAGAATAATTTAAAATTTTAATGCTAAATATCAATATTGAAAAAATGTTTTAAGAATGCCCTTTATTATTTGGCATTTTTGGTATAAATTTTTGATATTTGCAACAACACGAAAAAAAGACATGACATTTAATCATACACATCATCATTTTCAAATTGGCTCTCAAGCGAAGTGAAGATGTATTGAATAAATTCAACATATTTTAAACCCGTTTGAGACTATCGAACGGGTTTTTTTCATTCCCGTAATAACGGGAACCTATCCCGCAAACGGATAACAATTAAATTGATAACAATGAGCAAATTAAGAATTGCAGTGCAAAAATCGGGG
>CAZZDI010000220.1:0-4114 GCA_964653155.1 uncultured Flavobacteriaceae bacterium
CAATTAAAAAAGGATTGTTTTTGGTAGGTGTCCAATTTAAAAGATTCTTTACGCCACCATACAATTCAAAATATCTAAATCCGCTATAAGTAAATTGTATGTTTTGTATGCTGTACGTTTTTGAGTAAGGAAGTCGAGGATCTAAATCGCTACTGAGTGGTAACCGCATAGGTCCGTAAATGTTGCCAGAGTAATCAATAGTTGTATGTAGATCATTAAATGTATAGGACACGGTCCAAGTTCCCGAGAATTTTTCGGTAAGCATTTGGGTAGTGCGTACATCGTCTTCTACCTTGCTAACATCTTGCAGCGTAACACCAAGCATTATTTTAAGTTTATTGTCATAAACAGCATCTATATTGGCGCTAATTCCTTTTGATTCGGCATATCCATTTAAATTTTTATAAATAATTTGATTGGGATTGGTATCATAATCCGCAATGATCGAATTGGTAAAATAGGTGTACCATGCCGATGCTTCTGCCTGAAGGATAAAATGGTTAGACAACATCCATGTTTTAAGATAATTGGTGTTGATGTTGAACGATTTTTCTGGTTTTAAATCTTCTAAAACAAGTACATCTCTGGCACCTGATAAAGCTGCATGCTCTTCGGTAAACAAATTCACTACTCTAAAACCACTGCCGGCGTTTAACCTTAAAATAGTTCCTTTTTTTGATTCGTACCTAATGGCGGCTCGGGGCGTAAATATAGTTTTATGATCTTTATGATAATCAAAACGCAGTCCTCCTAAAAAGCTAAGGCGATCATTCAATTCATAAGAATCTTGAACAAAAACACTCGGAATAAAAGTTTCGTCTGCGGTTGCTGTTGCAACGCTGTTGTCATTATAATATTGATATCGACTAGCAACGCCCATTAAAAAGTCGTGTTTTCCGAATGTTTTATTCCAATAAAACTGACCAAAAGCTATGTTTTGTTTGGCTAAAAAAGGCGTGTCGCCATACATAGAATTCTGATCGTGAGCAGTTAAGGAAAATTGAGCCGTAATTTTTTCGGTAAAAGGTAATTCGTACAAACCTAATACTTCCCATCGGTTCGTGTAAATCGATTCGCCATAAACCTCATCACCACCTCTATAAGATCTGTTCCAATTCATTTGGCCACCCCATCGATCTTCATAAAAATAACGAGCTGCTAATGAAAATTGTTTTTTAGATTTTCGATCAAAAGTAAATTTATTAAAAAATGAAATGCGATCTTGCAAGGTAATGTCAGTAAACCCATCATTGTTTTTATCCATTGGATTAGAATAATTAAAATAATTTACCCCCATTAACCAATGTGCTTTTTTACCAACAGGCAACGATAAACCCAAATCGGTATTCACTTCACCCCAAGATGTTCCAAACACATCAACCGCATATTTTGATGCATACAGCGGATTTTTAGTAATGATGTTGATTAAGCCACCCACAGCTTCGCTTCCGTATAAAGAAGAGGCAGGACCTTTCACAATTTCAACCTTTTCGATTAGTGAATTAGGAATGCCCGATACGCCATAAACCGTTGAAAGACCGCTTACAATAGGCATACCGTCAATTAAAACAAAGGTGTACGGCCCCTCTAAACCGTTTATGTGTATATCGCCTGTATTACACACGCTACAATTTACTTGCGGTTTCACGCCATTTACCGTTTGCAACCCTTCAAAAATATTAGAAGTAGGATTTTTTTTAAAAAAGCTTGGTGTGTACACTTCTACCGGTACTAAGCTTTCTGAACGCAATACCGGTTTTAAAGTACCCGATATGACAATTTCATCTAATAGATCTGCAGGCGGTTCGGTGTTTAAAATAAAATCAAAACGTTGCGCACCTTCCAAAAGATCTAATTCAAAATGTTGATTAAACCCAGCGGGATGTGCTATTTGAAAATGATATTTTCCTTCTGTCTTCAAATGAATTTCAAAAGTTCCATCGGTATTTGTTTCAAACTCTTGATTCGTTTCTGTAACATATAACATTGTTTCTACAGGCTGATTTTCAATTAGAACACTGCCCGATAACATAGTTTGGGCTTTAATAAAATGGCAGCTAAAGAGTAAAACAAGAGATAATATTAGTTTCATGTCAAAATATTTTTAGACAAATCTAAAAATAAATTTTAAACAACGTAAATTTCTTTTGATAAATTAAGTATATTTGATTTTTATTTGATTATGCTGACACATACCGAAGAAAATTATTTAAAAGTTATTTATCATTTATCACATACCGAAGATGGTGGAATTTCTACCAATGCCATTGCGCAAAAAATTGATACTAAAGCATCATCTGTAACCGATATGATAAAAAAACTAAAGGAAAAAGAATTAATTACGCATCAAAAATATCAAGGCGTTTTTATAACCGATGCAGGTAAACAAGCCGCTAAAATGATTATTCGCAAACACCGTTTGTGGGAGGTTTTTTTGGTGGATACGCTGCATTTTAATTGGGACGAAGTACATGATGTAGCCGAACAGTTAGAGCATATAAAATCGGAAAAACTTATTAATGCTTTAGATGCTTTTTTAGGATATCCAAAGGAAGATCCACACGGCGACCCCATTCCTAATGCAAAAGGCGAAATTCCTTTCCGTGAAAAAGAATTGCTTGCCGAAACTTTAATCGATACAAATTATATGTGCGTGGGCGTAAAAGATACCTCATCGGCATTTTTACAATATTTAGACCGACAAAAAATTGCCTTGGGTACCACTTTTAAAGTTGTGAAACACGAAAAATTCGATCATTCGGTAACCATATCCTTGAACAATATCGAGCTTACCTTATCTAAAGTCGTGGCGCAGAACTTATTTGTAAAACAACTTTGATATGTTTGATCAGTTAGTAACATTTTTCGAATCGATAAATCCGGTATGGGCAGCACTTGTTGCCGGTTTATTTACTTGGGGACTTACCATGTTGGGTGCTTCTATGGTATTTGTTTTTCGAAATCCCAATAAAAAATTGTTAGACGGTATGCTTGGTTTTACCGGCGGTGTTATGATTGCTGCCAGTTTTTGGAGCTTGCTATCGCCTGCTATAAAAATGAGTCCCGGCGAAGGTTTTACAAAGGTAATGCCTGCAGCTGTTGGCTTTGCTTTAGGTGCTTTATTTTTATTTGCTTTAGATAAAGTGTTGCCTCATTTACACTTGAATCATCCGGTTTCTAAAACCGAAGGCGTGAAGACCAAAACACCATGGGAAAAAACAACGTTGTTGGTTTTGGCAATTACCTTACATAATATCCCCGAAGGATTAGCAGTGGGCGTTTTGTTTGGAGGTGTGGCTGCGGGTATTCCCGAGGCTACTATTGCCGGTGCTTTAACACTTGCTGTGGGTATTGGTTTGCAAAATTTACCCGAAGGCTTGGCAGTGGCATTTCCGTTGCGAAGAGCCGGAATGAGTAAAACTAAAAGCTTTATGTACGGACAAAGTTCTGCTTTGGTAGAACCTGTATCTGCGGTCATTGGAGCACTAGCCGTTGGTTTTTTTACGCCTGTTTTACCCTATGCTTTGGCTTTTGCTGCTGGAGCAATGGTTTTCGTGGTGATTGAAGAAGTGGTACCCGAAACGCAACAAGGTGATAATAGTGACATTGCTACCTTAGGGTTTATTGGTGGCTTTATTGTTATGATGATGCTTGATGTAGCGCTGGGGTGATTTTATTTGTCAAATTTTTTGAAAGAATTATATAAAAAAACGCAAACCTCTCAGTTTGCGTTTTATACATTATCCAATCGTTGCTCCGTTGTAAACCCCTGCTTCATCAGGGTTCACAAATACCAATTTGCCTTCTTTCGTTTCTGTTAATAAAAGCATTCCTTCGCTGGTAACGCCACGTAAAGCTCTTGGTGCTAAGTTTACTAAAACCGTAACTTGTTTTCCAATTACTTCTTCTGGTGTAAAGTGCTCTGCAATACCCGAAACAATTGTACGAACATCAATTCCTGTATCCACTTTCAATACCAATAACTTGTTGGCTTTTGGCATTTTCTCGGCTTCAATGATTGTTCCTACACGTAAGTCAATTTTCGTGAAATCTTCAAACTGAGCCGTTTCTTTTTGTGGTTCTGCTTGTTTTGCTTCTGCTGCGTTAGCTACTT
>CAZZDI010000221.1:0-4084 GCA_964653155.1 uncultured Flavobacteriaceae bacterium
GAGTACCATGTTTTTCTAACAGGAGTTTTAACATATTGCATTGGACTGATTTGCCAATTAACATAATGTTTGGTTTTTATTATCAGGTCGTTCTTGCATAAAGGCTCTATAAACGCCCAAGTATTGTTATCAAGTTCATTAACGTACTCGTAATGAATTTTTTTTGTATGCTTTTGTGATTTTTTACTATTAATGAAAGTTACTAAGCTTCTAGACAGTTGATCTGAAAGTTTAACTAGCCCTTTAAAATATTTTAAGAATTTGTATTTAGCCAAAAGAATTGAAGCGTCTAAACTGAAAAAAATAGTATAGCGTAACCTAGAGGAAATAATCTTAAATGGCATTTTATTGTAAAATGGCGCGATATGTTCAGCATAAGATTTTATGATTACTTGATTTTTGGCCTTGCTAAGGGCTTCATTATAAATGTAAGTGGCCAAAACATTGTTTTTATATTTTTCGCTTACCCACCAATAAATAAGCCACGACACTTTTTTTTCAGAACCGTTAAAGTTCATAAGGTCTGGCATTAAATATATAAATCCAATAAGTTTATGGTTTTCTAAGGCAATAACAGCGCTGCAATCGTCGTCGTGCACCCGTTTGTTTTTGCATATCCATAGTGCTTTGTTTCTAGAAAAGGGCACCAGTTTTTCGTTGTTCCAATAGGTGTTTTGCTCTAGTGAAACCTTAAGCTCCTTTTTAGTCAAGTATTTTATTTCAATGTCCCCCATAAGTTTACAAAAATTAACGTTTCAAATATTCCTTGAGGTAATTAATGGGACAATGTTTAAGTTCAATTAAGTCAAAAGTTTCTTTTACAATTTCAGAACCTTTTTTTACATATTTGGCATCTAGGGTTTCAAAATTGTCACTATAGGAAAACGCAATAGGTTTTTGATGTAAAATAATGCCTTCGTCTATTTGTTCATCAATAATGTGAGTGGTTATTCCAGATACTTTTACACCGTATTTCATAGCATCCTGTATGGCCGATTTAGTGTTCTTAAATGAAGGAAGAAGTGATGGATGTATATTGATGATGCGGTTTGGGAAAGCATCGAGCAGGTTTTTTCTGATTCTATATTTGAAATTCAGAAGAAAAATATAATCAATGTTTTCCTTTATTAATTCATTGGCCAACCAAGATTGGTACTCATCAAAATCAATATGGGTTTTTGGGTTGTCATTAAGCAGCTTAATATGTTGCTTGATTGCCATGTTGACTAAAGGAGTATCTTGGCCAATGGTAACAATGCAGTTAATGGTATTCTTGCCTAGCTCTCCAGAATTAAATAATTGCATGCAGTTTTGTGCACTTCGGCCCCATCCGCTTGTGAAAATAGCCCATTTTATAGGGCTTGCCTTTTGGATCATGGTATAAATTTTAAATACTTTTGTTTTTTCTTTGTTCACTTAATTTAGGAAAAAGGATGGTGGCATCAACCGATACGTCTTTAGAGGTGAGCACATTTTTTATGGTTTTCACAAATATTTCCACGTCCTTTTTGAAACTGAGGTGGTTTACGTAATCAACATCAAATTGCAACCTTGTGTCCCAGTCCACAAAGTTACGTCCGTTTACTTGGGCCCAGCCTGTAATGCCGGGTTTTACATGGTGGCGCTTACTTTCTTTTTTGGTATAGTAGGGCACATACTCGGGAAGGAGTGGCCGGGGGCCAATAAGCGACATGTCGCCCCTTAGGATATTGAACAATTGTGGAATTTCGTCTATGGATGTTTTACGGGTTATTTTACCTATGGTGGTTAAGCGCTGGGCATCGGGTAATAATTGACCGTTGGCCTCTTTTTTATCGTTCATCGTTTTAAACTTGATGATGCGAAACGGCTTTTCGTTTTTCCCGATTCTTGTTTGGAAGAAAAAGGGCTTTCCTTGGTTGGCCAAAAACAAGAGTATGGTGAACATTAAAAAAATGGGGCATAAGAGTATTATGGCCACTAGGGCAAAAATAAAGTCTAAAATAGGTTTTATGGTGGTTCTGTATAGCACGGTTTATAATTTAGATTTTAAAATTTGAATAAGATCACCAATATTTTTCATGCTCCAAAGTTCATCGAGTTCAAACTCCACATTATATTGGTCTTCAATTTCCGAAATGATTATCATGTGTGTGGCCGATTCCCAACCGTCAATGTCTTGTGTGGTAGTGGTTTCGGTAAGTACTACTCGGTCGTGCTGTAAAACGCTTTTAAAAATAGCAGTAATTTGTTCTAATATATGGCTATCCATGTTGTGTTTCTATCTGTTGGGTTATGGCTTTTCTATCGGTTTTTCCATTAGCGTTCAAGGGAAACGACTTGTAGAATTTTATTTTATTCGGAATCATGTAACTTGGTAAATGGGTTTTCATATTTTCAATAAAGGCCTCGGTATCTATAGGGGGCGACTCCATGGCCATGGCCACTTCATTATTGTTTGATTTATTGGTTATAATTAAGGCCACTATATTCATGTTTTTTAAAATACGCTTAGCGAAAAATTCAATTTCACTCAACTCTACCCGATACCCTTGCACTTTGGCCTGGAAATCCAAACGACCTAAGTAAAGTATGTTGCCATCGGCATCTTTTATACAGCGATCGCCGGTTTTGTAATAGCGTGTGGTTACTCCGCTTTCGGCATGGTTAAAAAAGGCTTTTTCATTAAGGGCAGGGTTGTTCCAGTAGCCAGCGGTAAGCTGGTCGCCACTAAGGCATAGTTCGCCTTCTTCATGGGGCTTTAGTGGTTTATTGTTGGCATCTACAATGCAGGTTTTGGTATTTGCCATAGCGGTTCCTATCGATAAAATACCATTATGGGCCTTGTTGTGGCCTGTACGATTATAGGTGTAGTTGGTACAATAAATAGTGCATTCGGTGGGGCCATAAACATTAGCAATGGTAGCATGGGGCGCACATAGGCTCCAAGCTTTGGTAACATCAAGGTGCAAGGCTTCGCCGCAGAACATACTGAGCTTTAAATGCGGGAGGTGCATTTTTTTAAAAAAGGGGCGCAAGCCGTGTAAAATAGAAGGGACCATTAATGTAAAGGTAAGCTGGTGGGTAGAAATGACTTTCAAAACTTCCAAATATTTAATGCCGCCATGGGATACCGTATAAACACAGGCTCCTTTTATTAAGGGAACAACAAGGGAAACAACGGAAAGATCGAAAGTGAGGTCGAACATTTGTAGGCAACGATCGGTCTGTTCTATAGGGTAATCCAATTGCCAAAAGGCTTCTGTAAAAGCATTGAGGTTACTGTGGGTAATGGGCACCCCTTTAGGGGTTCCGGTAGTACCCGAAGTAAAAAAGATATATGCTAATTGGTGCGATGCATAGTTGTTTAAAGATGGAGCGGCAGTGCTTGCTGCCAATTTCGTGGTATCGATACGTTTTACGTGGTTGTAGTTGGCCGAAGAAGATGCATCTAAAATAAAATGAACCTGTGCTTGTTCAACGATTTTTTCGTTTCTTGTTATTGGCGATTGCGGATTTAAAGGAACATATGCTTTACCTTCTAACCATAAAGCGATGATGCTGGCATAGGTATATAAATCGTTGTGGGCCATTAACCCAATATTTAGGTCGGTTTCGGGAATGTTAACTTGTATGGCCTGTTGGATTTGGGCTATGGCGCTTGCTAATTCCCGATAGGTATAATGTTGGTCTTCAATGCAAAAGGCCTGTTGGGATCCGTGCTGTTCTATGGCTTCTAAAATATGTTGTATAACACTCATAGCAATTAAAGTTTAATGGAACCGGCCGTCACGATCGGTGAGTACAATGTCTTGAAAATTGAGGTTTAAGCGTTTGTGGGCTTTTGTGGTTTTCTTCTGTTTGTAGGTAAACAAAAGTTTATAATTATTATGCAGTTCTGTATAAAGCTTCGGGTTATCGGTAATAATGTAGGTTGCACCCGATGCTAAAGCATGCTCCATTAAGGCGGCACACACTACGGGATAATGTTCATGTTGGTTAACCACAAAGTACCTCACATTAAATTCAATCATATTAAATAGGTAAGACACAAACCCTATTACTTTATTGCCTTTAATAACTTTAAAATGGTGGTTGTGGATGT
>CAZZDI010000222.1:0-4023 GCA_964653155.1 uncultured Flavobacteriaceae bacterium
ATTCACATGTATTTTTTTTGAAAAATGCTTGTGCTGAAGGAACAAATGTAAAAAAAACACGTGTTTTTTGTGGATATTAACACGAATTGTTTTGACGCAAAATTTAGATTTTTCATTTCCATTTTAAAAATGATTGGTTTGTATGGTATTCATCACTGTTATTGGGGTTGGGTTGAATATATCAATAAAATATTTTTTTTATAAAAACACTATTTTTAGATTAGAGTGAATTCTAACTGCAAAAAAGAAAAATAAAAGGGACATGAAGAAAATTGCAAATGAAAATAAATTTAAACTACAGCATTTGCCATCTTTGGTAAAGCAGACTTACAAGGCGTGGGATGCCAACGATCCCTTCAGGTTAAGTGCGGTTGTAGCTTATTATGCGGTCCTTTCCCTTCCTGGATTGCTAGTGATTATAATTAACTTGGTCGGGTCTGTATGGGGTGTCGATATTGTTCAAGGTCGGCTAACGGACGAAATTTCACAGGCTTTAGGCAGCGATGCGGCTAATTCAATAAGGACAATGGTCCAGGAAACACAAAGTGAAAACAAAAATATTGTGGCCACAGTGTTGGGTATTTGTACACTGGTTTTTGGCGCTACTGGCGTATTTTATCATTTGCAGCTCTCTTTAAACCAAATATGGTGTGTTGAAGTAGACAAAAAAAGCAGTATTATAAAAATGCTGATAGACCGCACTAGAAGTTTTGCTTTTATCCTCGCTGTTGGATTTTTGTTATTGATAAGTTTTATGGTTACAACTGCCATTTCAGCTCTAAATGATTACATACGTAGCGTGCTTCCAGACTTTATTTTGTATATTGCTTATACGTTGGATTTTTTGGTTTCTGTAGGTATAATTACGGTTTTGTTTGCCTTGATATTCAGATATCTTCCCGATGTTAAAATACGATGGAAAAGTGTATGGGTGGGGGCTCTATTGACTTCGGTTTTTTTTGTTTTTGGAAAATTTTTACTAGGACTTTATTTTGGAGAGGCCAATCCGGGGTCTACATACGGGGCCGCTGGAACCATTGTTTTAGTGCTACTATGGGTATCTTACTCTTGCTTGATTTTGTTTTTTGGAGCAGAGTTCACCTGGGTGTATGCAGAACGCTATGGGCATGGTATCACACCTACAAAAACATCTAAAAACAAAAAAGCAACACTATCTTAAATGCTTATTGTTGTTATTTATGAATAAAGTTAACTTTTTATGCAACAACGTTAATCTATTTCTGTTGGTTTTTGAATATTGGTGAGGAACATAAAAATTAGTGAATTATGGGTATTCCAAGCATAAAGAATGAAGAGCAATACGAAGCCCTTCGGGATAAAGGTTATAGCAAACAGAAGGCTGCACGTATAGCCAACACGCCAGATGCTGGCAAAAAAGGCGGTAAGGCCAAACCGTATGAAGAATGGACCAAGGAAGCGTTATACAACCAAGCAAAAAACGTGGGCATAGATGGGCGTTCTAAAATGAATAAAAAGGAACTCATAAATGCTTTGAGGAACAATTAATTTTTTTTATAAATTAAGGTTAACATGATTAAAGCTCAGGTAATTCGTCAAATTTTTGTGCTTTTGTTGATAGCACTAATTGGTGGTCTTATTTTTAAGGAAGTACTTCCTTATTTTTCGGGGGTGTTGGGAGCGGTTACACTATATGTGCTGTTAAAAGATTTTATGCATAGGCTAACCAAAAAAGGCTGGCATCCTAATTTGGCAGCAGGCGTTTTAATGTTGTTGTCATTCATTGTTATTTTATTGCCCTTAAGCGGTGCGGTTTGGATGCTGGGCAATAAAATTAGTAAGGCCGTAACTAATTCAGAAAAGGTGGTTTCAGCCTTAAAACTGCAGCTGGGCAATATCGAAAACCGCTACGGCTATGATCTTACTTCAGAAATTGATGCCAGTGCAGTTTCTGGCTGGGTATCGAAAAACCTTCAGGATTTGGCCGGTGGCACATTTGCCACATTTATAGCCATTACCATTATGTATTTTTTGCTATATTACATGTTGACCAACCGAAAAGAGCTTCGCGAATCCCTATATGAATACATGCCAATAGGAGATGACAATTTAGAGATTATAGGAAAAAAAACACGAGAAATGGTTCGAGCCAATGCATTAGGAATACCTTTGGTAGCCATAGCACAAGGTGTGGTGGCACTAATAGGCTTCTTGATTTTTGGTATTGAAAACCCCTTTTTCTGGATGGTAATCGTAACTATTGGTTCCATGATTCCGTTTATTGGCAGTATGTTGGGGTCTGTTCCTGTGTTTTTGTTAACACTCTCAAATGGAGATACCTTTCAGGCTTGGGGTATTTTAATTTATGGTATCGTTATCGTTGGGTCGACCGATAACATCATCAGGCTGTTTGTGCTTAAAAAGCTTGACGATGTACACCCATTAATCACGCTTTTCGGAGTTATAGTGGGTATTCCGTTATTTGGGTTCATCGGTTTGATTTTTGGACCGTTGTTAATCAGTTTGCTTTTAATTGTGGTAAAGATTTACAAACGGGAATATGGACAGGGACATGCGGATAAATTATAAAAAAGTAAAGTGATATTACGTTATAAATATAAACATGGAAGAAAAATTTTCAATTGAAGAAGCGATAAATAGTCTATGGGAAAAGTTGGATGGCTGGATGGAGGCCATTATTTTAAAATTGCCAAACCTTGCCTTGGCCATAATGGTTATGGTGGCATTTTATTTTATAGCGAGGGGGGTAAGAAAAGTTTTTAGGAGATTTATACTGTCTAGAATTCAGCAAAAATCCATTCAGGACATTATCTCAAAAATAATATTTGTTACGGTTATTTTAATAGGCTTTTTTGTGGCTTTGGGGGTGTTAGACCTCAATAAGGTGTTAACCAGTATTCTTGCCGGTGCCGGTGTGGTTGGTTTGGCCATAGGTTTAGCGCTGCAAGGCACATTGAGCAATACCGTTGGCGGCTTGGTGCTGTCATTTATGCCAAAAATCAGGATAGGCGATTACATTGAAACCAATGATATAAAGGGATATGTTTCTGAAATTAGCCTCAGGAATATCGTTTTAAGACGTACAGATAATAATTATGTAATTGTGCCAAACTCTAAGTTTGTTGATGATGCTTTTACCAACTATTCAATTACAGACCGGAGCCGCATTGCGGTGACTTGTGGCGTAGGCTACGAAAGCGATTTACAAAAAGTTGAAGATTTGGTGGTAAAAATAATTTCTGAAAAATTTGAACAAAAAGAAGGAGAAGGCGTTGAGTTTTTCTTCACTGAATTTGGTGATAGCTCCATCAATTTCATGACCCGTTTTTGGATAGATTTATCAAAACCAAAACACGAGCACACAGCCAAACATACGGCTATAAAACTTATTAAATCGCACTTTGATGAAGCAGGAATCAACATTCCGTTCCCTATCCGTACGTTAGATTTCAACAAAAATAAATTGCATCTTAACATTGAAAAGGATGCTGACGAATCCTAATCGATTTAAGTCAACATTCAGATTATAAGAGCAAAAATAGCTTTGAATTGCTACTTAACTTTAAGCATTGATTGTTAATCCAAAAAAGTAAAAAGTTATGGTACGTAGTTATGAAAGTTGTATAGAAGCCTGCCAGAAATGTTTGGTGGAATGTCAAAAATGTTTAACCGAAATGCTGGGCAAAGAAAGTAACAACGATTGCCCCAATTGTTGTTTGCAATGTATCGATGCCTGTTTAATCTGCATCAAATTTATGTTGGCCGGCAGTCCCTTTGCAAGTAAATATTGCCGCTTGTGTGCCGAAATCTGCGAATGGTGTGCGCAACAATGCCAACAGCACGACCACGAGCACTGCCAAGCCTGTGCCGAAGCTTGTATTGCTTGTGCCCAAGAGTGTAGAGTGCATATGGTTTAATTAAAATAAATACCAAAAAAACAAAACCCTGTAAACAAAACGTTTACAGGGTTTTTGCGGAGAAAGAGGGATTCGAACCCCCGGAGGTGTGACCCTCAACAGTTTT
>CAZZDI010000223.1:0-1140 GCA_964653155.1 uncultured Flavobacteriaceae bacterium
AAAATGCCAGCGTTCTTGGCACCGTTAAGTGCCACGGTAGCCACGGGAACACCGCCCGGCATTTGTAGAATAGACAACACTGAATCCCACCCATCGATGGAGTTGCTGCTTTTTACAGGAACACCAATAACGGGCAGTGGCGATAACGAAGCAATCATGCCCGGTAGGTGGGCTGCGCCACCAGCGCCGGCAACAATGACTGAAAACCCGCGAGTGTGTGCGTTTTTGCCGTAATCGAACAGTTTTTCGGGGGTACGGTGTGCCGAAACAATATCGACTTCTACTTCAATATCAAATCCTTTTAAAATATCTATGGCATCTTGCATAACGGGAAGGTCGCTTTTACTTCCCATAATAACTCCTACTTTACTCATATATTTCAATTTTTAAAAATCCAAATGCCGAAAGGCAAACTTCAAATCACAAAAAACAAATTCCAAAATCCAACAAATATAATGTTGAATTTGTTTTTTGTGATTTATTCGCTTATCACTTTTATCGTTTTCTTTACGTCTTCGGCCACTTTTCGGGCTTGGCTCAAATCTTCGTTTACAATGGTAACGTGCCCCATTTTACGGAACGGTCGGGTTTGTTTTTTGCCATAAATGTGTGGGGTAACCCCATCCATTTTCATGATGCTTTCAATGTTTTGGTAAACCACGTTTCCGGTGTGGCCTTCGGCGCCTACTAAATTCACCATCACACCGCCCACTTTGCTGTCGGTTCGTCCCAAAGGCAAATCTAAAATGGCACGGATGTGCTGCTCGAACTGCGATGTGTAACTCGCCTCAATGGTTTGGTGGCCCGAGTTGTGGGGGCGCGGCGCTACTTCGTTTATTAAAATCTGGTCGTCTTCCGTTTGGAACATTTCAACCGCCAATAAACCAACATGGTTGAACGCTTTTGAAACATTTAAAGCCACTTCCTGTGCTTTTTGGGCAACTTTCTCATTGATTCTTGCAGGGCAAATAACATATTCCACTTGGTTGGCCTCGGGGTGGAATTCCATTTCTACAACCGGATAGGTTTTGATGTCGCCCGAAGCATTTCTGGCTACAATTACGGCCAACTCGTTTTTAAAAGGCACTAAGTTTTCGGCAATACATTCGCCTGCTGGCAAACCTTCCAAATCGGAAAGTT
>CAZZDI010000223.1:1240-4020 GCA_964653155.1 uncultured Flavobacteriaceae bacterium
TAAACGGCATCAAAATCCATTAAATTGCCCAAATGGAATTCATCGCATGCAATTTTACATGGCGCATCTTCGCTCGCTTCTAACACACAAGTGTAAATATCAAATTTTCTGGTATTGTAAAGCAGCATTTTCCCGAGTTGTCCGCCGCCTAAAATACCGAGTTTAAAATCTGAAGAAAAGTAATTCATTTTGAAAAAAATTAGCTAAAACCTTGAAATTGTTTCGCAAAAATACATTTAAATCTTAAAATAGTTCTTAAAACATAAATCAAAAAATGGTTATTGGTCAATCTATTGATTATCTTTGCCACTTTCAAAAATAGTAACCGTGATTAAGCTACACGACAAATATTTTAAACCGTTTATTTCGGCACAGCAAATTGATGAAGCGTTGCAGCGAATGGCTAATGAGATAGCTGAAGATGTGGGCGACGAGATTCCGGTGTTTGTGGGTATTTTGAACGGGTCGTTTATGCTAACGAGCGATTTTGTTAAAAAATACCCGAATACCTGCGAGGTCACTTTTATAAAATTGGCATCTTACGAGGGCTTAAAATCTTCCGAAGATATTCAAAGATTGATAGGGTTGACCCAAGATTTAACCGGGCGCACCGTTATTATTTTAGAAGACATTATCGATTCTGGCAAAACACTGGCCGAGGTACACCGCATTTTCAAAAATGAAAAGGTGAAATCGTTAAAAATAGCCACGCTGTTTTACAAGCCCGAAGCCTATAAAAAAGACTTTAAATTGCATTATGTGGGCATTGAAATTCCCGATAAATTCATTGTAGGCTACGGGTTGGACTACGATGGTTTGGGGCGCAATCTCACAGAAGTGTATCAAATCAAACAAACACAACATATGACAAACATAGTATTATTTGGCCCTCCGGGAGCAGGGAAAGGAACGCAAGCAGAATTTTTAAAGGAAAAGTACAATTTGGTGCATATTTCAACCGGAGATGTTTTTAGGTTTAACATAAAAAACGAAACTGCTTTGGGGATGTTGGCTAAATCGTACATGGATAAAGGTGAGCTGGTTCCAGACCAAGTAACTATTGATATGTTGAATGCTGAAGTGGAAAAAAACACGGATGCCAAAGGATTTATTTTTGATGGTTTTCCGCGTACCAATGCGCAGGCCGAAGCTTTGGATAAATTGATGGATGGCAAAGATTCGCAAATTAATGCGATGATCGCTTTGGAAGTTGAAGACGAAATTTTGGTAAAACGTCTAATTGGAAGAGGAAAAACCAGCGGAAGAGCTGATGATGCCGATGAATCCATCATTAGAAACCGAATCAAGGAATACTACGATAAAACCGCCATTTTAAAGGAATACTATTCTGCACAAAGCAAGTATTTTGGCGTTAACGGTGTAGGCAGCATAGAAGATATTACCGAGCGATTGAGCAAGGTGATTGATAATTTGTAATTGCCATTCCCGCGAAGGCGGGAATCTCATCATTTTTATTTGAGATTTAATTAAAAAGATTCCCGCCTTCGCGGGAATGACAGAATCATGACTGAAGGAAACTTTGTTGACTACGTAAAAATGTATGTGGCTTCCGGAAACGGAGGTAAAGGCTCTGCGCATTTACACCGTGAAAAATATATCGCCAAAGGTGGGCCCGACGGTGGTGACGGCGGTCGTGGGGGGCACGTTATTATTCGTGGCAACGCTAACCTTTGGACACTTTTTCATTTAAAGTTTAAAAAACACGTTCGTGCCGGCCATGGCGAGCACGGCAGTAGCAACCGAAGTTTCGGTGCCGATGGCGAAGACGCTTATATCGATGTGCCATTGGGAACGGTGGTGCGCGATACCGAAACCAACAAAGTCCTTTTCGAGATTACCGAAAATGGCGAAGAAATAATTTTGGCCGAAGGCGGTAAAGGCGGATTGGGGAACTGGCATTTTAAAAGCTCCACCAATCAAACGCCGCGATATGCCCAACCGGGATTACCTATGGAAGAAAAGTATATTACCATGGAGCTTAAAGTGTTGGCCGATGTGGGCTTGGTAGGTTTCCCCAATGCGGGGAAATCGACGTTGCTTTCGGTGGTGACTTCGGCGAAACCAAAAATTGCCGATTACGAGTTTACCACGCTAAAACCCAATCTAGGAATTGTAAAATACCGCGATTTCCAAACTTTTGTAATGGCCGATATCCCCGGGATTATTGAAGGTGCTGCCGAAGGAAAAGGGCTGGGGCATTACTTTTTGCGTCATATTGAACGCAATTCCATCTTGCTGTTTTTAATTCCTGCGGATGCCGACGATATTAAAAAGCAATACGATATTTTGTTGGATGAATTGCGCCGGTACAACCCCGAAATGTTGGATAAAGAACGCATTATCGCCATTTCGAAAACCGATATGCTGGACGATGAGCTAAAGGCCGAACTTAAAGCGGAATTGGACAACGAATTACCCATTCCGTATTTATTTATTTCATCCGTAGCCCAAAAGGGAATTACCGAACTAAAAGACAAACTCTGGAAAATGTTGAATGCCTAAAACGTTGGTGTTTTGAAGCAGTACATTAAAAGCATAGTTGAAATTAACGACAACAAAAAAAGCAGGTATTTTGCTTTTTTTATTCAAGGTTTAATATTGCTTTCCATTGTTACGTTTTCCGTTGAAACCATTCCCGATTTAAATCCACAAACCCGAATGCTGCTCAGGGTTATTGAGTGGTTCAGTGTTATTGTGTTTACGATTGAATACGTTCTGAGAATTTATGTGGCCGATAGCAAACCCAAGTTTATTTTTAG